>JAHJQK010000203.1 GCA_018819135.1 Pseudomonadota bacterium
CCAAAGGTGGCTTTAGGAGGCCGCCAAATTTAGTGCATTAATTTGATATACAAAAAACCATCTTTTACCCTCAGAAATCTTGATTTTTATAATCAGATCGATAAGCAATGTTTATCAATCTAAAGGTGAATTATTGCTGATAACTTAAAAAAGAGGGTGAATCCTTGACTCAAGTCAAGAAACTAATTTTTTTACCCCTCACCCGCCCGCTCCCCTTTCAGCGGCGAGGGGAATAAGTGGGAGAGGCCGGTCCGTTCCAGGATTTCTCCGAAGCGAACCCCTGTTGAACCGCAACGGGCTGCTTCTTCTTCGACCCTTTTTTTCACGCGTTTACGCACGAAAAAAGGAACTTTGGATATGGCCTCATTTGCTTCTGCATTCCATTTCATTGGCGGCGCTCCTAAATAAAGGGTTCAAGGATTCAAGGATTCAAGGGGAAAAGATTATTTCATTTCACTTGGACCCTTGACCCCGCGAATCCTGGAAGCCGTTATTTAATTTTAATCCTATTTCTTCTTTTGCGTTATAGCCTTGACTTAAGTCAAAAGAAAATGATATTTCCAGTGCCAAGGGAAAAACATGAAATTAACCGATCAGATTACCAGCATTCCCCTGTTCCAAGGGCTTGCCCGGAAGCAGTACGAAGATCTGGCCATGATCGTCGTGGATCAGGTCATACCTCGGGGAAAGATGATCTTTTCCCAAGGTGATGAGGCAGTGGGATTTTATGTGGTGATCTCGGGGAGGGTGAAGGTCTTTAAACTCTCTCCCGAGGGCAAGGAGCAGATTCTGCACATCTTCGGCGCTGGGGAACCCATCGGGGAAGTGGCGGTCTTTGCCGGAGAGAAATTCCCCGCCTACGCCGAAGCTTTGGAGGAGAGCCGGGTTTTCTTCTTCCCCCGGCCTGCTTTCGTGGATTTAATCGGAAAAAATCCTTCGGTGGCCTTGAACATGCTGGCGGTCTTATCCAGGCGGTTACGGAAGTTTGCCGGCCTGGTGGAAGACCTGTCGCTGAAGGAAGTTCCGGGGCGCCTGGCCGCTTATCTCCTTCTCCTCAGCGAGCAACAAAAGAACGCCATAGACTTCGAGCTGGATGTTTCGAAAAACCAGTTGGCGAGCCTTTTAGGCACGATTCCGGAAACCCTTTCGCGGATATTAGCCAGAATGGAGAAGGAGAAGTTAATAAAATCAGAAGGAAAACGAATCGCCATATTGAATCGAAAGGGATTGGAAGAGCTATCCGTCGGAGAACGAAAGCTACCGTAGACGCATCTTCCTAAGCTTCTCGAGCCACTCGGTTCCAGCCCGGAGCAGAAGGCCGGCATCCGTGGATACCATCATATACTGTACGCCTTTTTCGAGCCAGGGTCGAGCGTCTTCGATTTCCCGGACGAACGACCCCGTGACCATCCCTTTTTTGCGGCAGGCTGCAATCACTTTTTCCATGACCTCTACGACCCGCGGGTGCTTGGTCTGCCCCGGAACCCCGAGGGACTGGGAAAGGTCCCACGGCCCCAGGAAGATGACGTCGATCCCCGGCGTCTCCACAATGGCCTCGATTTCCGTGGCGGCTCTCTCCCCTTCGATATGGATCACGGTCAGCACCTCTTCATTGGACGTGGCCATGTGCTCCGCGGGAGAGACGGAAGAATATCCCGCGGCCCGGACGTAGCTGCACAGCCCCCTCTTCCCGGCTGGGTAGTAGCGGGCTGCTTGAGAAACGAGGCGCGCCGCATATTCTCCCCTCCTGATCGGCTTGTGAAATAGGTGTCTTCTATTTTTGTATCCACTTCTTCATCCGCGGGATATCCTCGGCAGACCATTGCGCCGACAAACGTTTTGTAAGGAAAAGAGTAAAAAGTTGATCAATGGTATTCAGGACCCTTTCCATTAAATAGATTCGTTCCAAGATTCGCCCTTCTTTTTCCTCCTCTTCCTCATCCATCGCCATTCCCGCAGGCAGCTTTACGGACTGGAATTGAAAACGATCGGCCTTCAAGGTTAGTTCCCATTGGTCCGTCCCGACCCCCAGCATGATCCGGGCTTCCTTTATTTTTTTCCCCTCCCGGATGGCAGCCTTACCCTCTTTCAAATCCGCATGGAGGCCCTGGCAAATCACGGTCTCGGAATATTCTCCATCTCCAGATTCAAGGATGAGCCTGCGAGCTAAAATGACCTCCATATCTCCTGTTCCCGGAATCATGACGGCCCCGCCCCTTTCCTCACTTTTAAACCACAGCCAGGTTAAAAATTCTCTTCCCAGAAAAGACGGGTCCTGGTTATTCTCGGGCGCACTTGGCGGGGCTAAGAAAACCCCTTTGGGTAAAGAGGTGACCTGCTGGGCCGTTGCCGGGTCGAGATACCGGGGGTCCCACGGCACGAAAGGGGACAGGGATAGATCGAAGGTTCTTTGGAATAATTTTTCAAAATCCTCGGTGGCTTTTGGGGCCAGGGAACTGAAAATGAGCCAGTTATCGGCGGGGGACCAGCAAACATCGTAAAAGGAGGGTACAAAAGGGGTATGCTTCAGGAGTTCCAGGCGAACCCGCTCTTTGATTTCTTCCCGTTGCCCCTTGGAAAGGGTTGGTTTCCTGCTCCCGGCCAGATATTTTCTTTCCGCCTCCAGGAGTTTGACTTTCAGCAATGCCGGGGAAATCGTCTTGCGGTCAACGCGGAGGGAGAAAGCCAAGTATGCGCCCCAGGCATAGCTGCCATAGGCGAATTTTGTATCCAGGATATTTTCCAGGCTCGTCCAACCCAATGATTTTTCCTCGGTCGCCGAGGATATTTCCTGGAAGGCGTACTTTTTTAACTGCCCGTCGATATCGCCTTGGAAATGACCGGGCAGCTTGCCCGGGAGACGGTATCGGGAAAAAGTCAAAGTTCCTTTTAATAAGCCCATCATTTTCCCCTTTGCTATCTAACTTCCATTCTGCCCCTTCTTTTCCCTACTCTAAAAATAACAAATATTCAACGGGAAGACAATGTCAAGATGCTTTGATGAAAGGGCTGGAATATCTCAAAAAACTGGTTACAATAGATTTCGAATCCCTTGCCATTCCTTTTAAGCCTTTTAGCAAGATTGGGATTGATTGCCGGTTTAGGATTTTTTGTATCAATTTAGCGTTTTGAAAAGCCACGCTAAATTTCATTGAAAAGTGAAAATTGCCAATTGAAAAATGCAAATTTTTCTGTAAAACCATAGTCATTTTGGTGACGAATAAATCGTGGAATATCTTTACCGCTGAAAGGTTTGTCCGGTCAAGAGGACGATATTATTTAAAGAGCGTTATGAATTTAACGGAGTCATAGGGCCAATAAATGGGGATATCTAATAAAATAGACTTATGGTTGACCGGCATTTGCCTATCCCGCGTGGGCACAGGGCTGGTGCTTATTACCTATGCTGCGGCCCTGCCGGTGCTCCAGAGGGAATGGGGCATGTCCGCTACGACCGGGGGGTCCATCTCCTCCGCCAATCAAATCGCCTATGCCGTATCCCTGGTGATTTTCTCCAGCCTGGCCGATTTGTGGGGGGCGAAAAGAGTCTATTTGGGATCCATGACCATCGGCGGAGTCTCGGCGATTTTTTTTGCCTTCTTTGCCCGCGATTATTATTCGGGGATTGTTCTCTACACCTTGGTGGGTTTGTCCCTGGGCGGCTCCTACACCACCGGCCTAATGCTCCTCTTCGAACGCTACGCCACCGCCAAGCGGGGCATGGCCATGGGCTTTTTTATTGCCAGCACCTCGGCCGGCTACACCTTGTCGCTTTTAATAAGCGGATTAGCCCTGCCCTTGGGAGGATATAAACTCTCTTTTTTCCTCACCTGCCTGGGGACGCCAATTGGCGCAGCCGTAGCTTGGCTCACCCTTTGGCGGACCAAGAACACCGTGGTCAGGCGCCAAGGCAAGGGGGGATTTGTCGGGGACGTGGTCAAAAATAAGCCGGCCATGCTGCTGATTGCTGGCTACTGCTTCCATAATTGGGAACTCCTGGGCATGTGGACCTGGACACCGGCATTCCTTGCCGCATGCTTCGCTTTTGGCGGAGCGGAGGCTTTAAAGGCAGCCGGCCTGGGCTCCTACGCCACGGCCTTCTTCCATTTCACCAGTATTTTGGCCTCTTTTTCCATGGGCCTTTTGTCCGACCGTCAAGGTCGGGCGGTGGTGGTGGCGTTTGTCTACAAGCGACAACTACAAAGCAGCTAATACCTTTAAAGATTTCATGGCACGCGCATTACGGAGCCAAATTGTTCGAAGTGCTGATCGAAGGAAAAAGCAATGGAAATGTCCAAGCGCTCTATAATAACTTTGCTTGTGCAATCGGTGCAAGACCAACCTTTGTCCCTGAATTGTACGAAAATATTCCAAGCCCGGACAAAATCGTCAGGAGTGACGCTTACGATTTGGCAGATATTCTCTTCCATGAAAGCTTTCCCCGCAGCCACTGCCAAAGAGTGACTCTCTCGGATTTTCAAGAGGGTGAAAAGCTCGTCAAGGACGTAATCGGTGCTCAGTAAGGAAGATTCATTGTTGGCAATCCATTGTCGTGCAGGGCTATGGTCGGGGTCACGTCGAACGAAATAGGCAAACCATGCTCCAGTATCTACGAATACGCTCATCCGTTACCGCCATATAGGTACTGGTCATGGTTGCGATTGCTAACAGGGGGGCCCTCTTTAAGAGAGCTCTCGGCTACGCTATCGAGAATTTCTATAATCCGGGTTTTTTCTTCAGGTGATAGTTTTGGGGGCCGATCCTCGCTGAAATCATCAGGATAAAGAATGACCAGGCGCACGTTTCCTGCCGGCCCAGTCACAGGGTGATCAAGTTCAATATTCCCATCCTCAAGTATACGTCCCGTAGTTTCTATTGTTTTCATATTCATTTAATAATCCTTTTTTATGAACAAGTCAATATCAAATGGCTGATCATATAAGGGGACACCAAATTAGCTTTTTTTCTTCTATGGATCCACGTTATCAATTAAGAATCAGTATAGTGTCCCCCGATTTTAATAGCCTTAAACGGGTGTTTTTAGGATCAAAAATGCTGCTTTAAGGCTATAAGGCCTACCTTTTTAGGCCAGTTCTCCTGCAATTTTTAATGGTTACGCAGGTCCGACCCCGAAAAGAAAAATGATCTCCAAAGGGTTTTGTGCGTATGTCCGCTTGCCCTTTTTTGATTTCCTTGGTGCCATTAAAGTTCCTTTTAATCACATAACGTCCTGCATGACCAGCGCCGGCAACCACCAATCCAAAACTTGACGCGGCTAATCCGCGTCGGGTTGATGCGGTTGTTCGATGTTTCCTTTCTTACTTAAACCAGTAATCATGCATCTTTTGCAGAAACTCGTGTGTCAATGGAAAACCCGCTTCTGAGCTGATCACGGAATCAATGCCGCACTTTGGGCATACCGCTGTCTGCCCAATACCTGCCTCATCGTCGCCTATCCATTCTTGGATTTCTCTGGGCGGGAAGGTCTCAAGGCAGTAAAAACAACCGCAAAGCTTGCTTTGAAGAATTTGGTTTCTATGGCCACTGGAATACTGGTGGGCCCTGTAGTAATCCTTGCCTTCATGTTGATGGATCAATGACATATTTTTCACCGAATGATCAGAATGACCGGACCAGTGCAGCCGCGCTCGCGCGGCTGCACTGAGTACGTGTCAATTCTCTTGTTGGACACATTCCTCTCTTAGTTCTTCCAAGATGCTATCACTCTTGGCGGAGTTGCACGAACGACAGAGCACACGGAGATTTGTTTTCTCTAGGGCAAGCTCTGGGTGTTTGCTCCGGGGTAAGATATGATCTACAGTCACATCAGTCTTGCGACGGATTTGTCGGCCACACTGTGCGCACCTTGTGCCTTGCTTCGTGATGACATCATCACGAAGCTTCTTCCACTCTGGCGAAGAGTAGAAAGCTTGCGCTTCATCAATAAATTTCTTGCGATCTGCGGCAAGCTCGAGCAACTTTGCCTGGACACGCCGGAAACGCGGAATGGAAAGAAGCAGTGCGCTAATTCCGCAAGCGGCAAGGATGCATATCCACGGAAGGGCTTCTCGAAGACCTCGCGAGGGGCCAAGGTGGGAGAAGAATAAGTAGATCGCGATGGCGGGGAGAAAGAATCTAGCGACGTAGTCACAGGGTCCCAGCCTGACTACCCGGCGTGTGTCCTGTTCGAGACGTGTCTTGACCCTCAGAGTCACGCTTGAACCGTCAGCCAGTTGGACAATGGGATTGTCAGGTAATGGCATGCGTCTTTTCTCTTCGCTCTTTGGCCAACACCGACGACAGATGTGTCCGAGGCCTAAGGATGAACGACGGCGCCAGCGACCTTGTCGAATAGTCCGGCCACAGTACACACAAAAAGTTTCGGGCAAATCGTACATGGCTCGACGCCCAACTTTGGATTATATGGTTTCCGGATAAGACCCCCGCATCCTCCTGAACTCATAGCGCATCCATGGGACTTCGAACACCTCTTCCACCCCGATTCAAAACATGGGTATAGATCATCGTCGTTTTCACATCTTCATGACCGAGAAGCTCCCGAACCGTTCGAATGTCATACCCATCTTCAAGCAGATTGGTAACGAAAGAATGGCGGGAGCGCAGGGTTTCGAGCAGGCGGTCCAGGAGCTTAGGTTTTGCGGTGGCCCCAGGCGCATAGTCTGGGTTTTCGTCAACTTGATCCGAAGGGAATGATATGAAATTGGCCTCTGGCATAGGCTTCCCTCCTCTGGAAGGAACAAGGTGAAATTATCATCTTTTCTTTAAAGATGTCAAGTTTTTAGACGGTCTTATCAGTGGCAGGCTCCTTCCTCCCCTGATATAATATATCTTTAGCATGCCGAAACAACCGATCGGATGAACAAAATCTCTGTAGACCTGGCGTTACCTAAGCTCCGCGCAAGAATTAGGAATAAACGATGGTAAAAAAGATGCCGTTAGAATGGAGGGCTGGGCTTGAAAATAAGGCTGTATGTTTATACCGGAACCGGTAATTCATTATGGGTCGCACGTCAGCTGGCACTGGAATTAATAAACCCTGCATAGCCCTTCCGTGAAAAGCTTATCCCATCTGCCAACTCTCAACTCCCGACTTACCTCATGCCTGAATGGCGTCGCGGACAGCTCTGATTAAGGGAGTGAAACTATAAGTGGGGACCGCGCATCCGGGGGCCAGAATGAACTTGGTGTTGCCGAATTGGGACAGGGCCGATTTCACCTGATCCCGCAGGGTCTTGGCCGAAATATTGGGAAATTTAACATGATCAATACCGGCCATAAGGGTGAGAGAAGTTTTATTGCGGGCCTCGGCAAGGGTAGGCCCTCCATTCAGATCCGCCCAGGAGATGGCCTGTACCGGGTAATCAAGGAGCCGGTCGAAATACAATTTCTCCCCGTGGGCATGGAGAATGTGACATTCCCCTTTTCCCTGGATGGCCTTTAAGAACTCCAAGTCAAAAGGGCGCATAAATTTCTCGTATTGCTCCCGGCTAAGACTCTCCTCGGTGGCCGGAACCGAAAGAAAGATCCCGGCAGAACCTCTCTCCAGGCTGGCTAAAGCGTACTGCATCAGGTTGGAATTTATCACCCCCAGAGCCGCCAGGACCGCTTCCGGGTAATCAGCCATCAGCCCGGCTATCGCTTCCTTGACTAAGTTTCTTTTCAGGGTGTTCCAGGCATTAAAAACGGTGTCTACGAAGAGAGCTTTCCCTCGAAGGGCCCGGGCGATGAGCTCGATGGCCTTAAGTTGCTGGCCCAAAGGGGTCCGGCTTACCTCGAGAGGGGTGAGAAGCTTGAGATCGTCCGCAGTGGCCATTACTTCCATCCCGTTCGGCATCGGATAGTCGTAATCGTTCATCACCTTTAGGAGGTCGAGGTCGTAGGCCTCGAAAAATTCCAGATGGGCCTGGGCCGTTCTCTCCGGAGAGGCATGTTGAGTTCCGAAATGATACCAAATAGAGAACGGAGGCCGATTCACAGGCTTTCCGGCCAGTGCTGTCCGAATCCTTTCAATTTTAGTCATCATCCTTCGTGTTCCCCTTTTTTCTCGACCACCAGATCTTTGATTACCCTGGATTTAGAGATCGGCTCTAGAGTGACATCGCCTTGGATAACTGTCTGACAAAAAAGTGCAGCCTGCCCATCGATCATCCCCACGCACCTGGCGCAAATTCCAAGGTCACAGGCGGCGTGATCATAATAGGCCAGGGTGCCGTCGATATTTTGGTAGATGTAGTCGAGCGCATTCATGGCGCTCATCCCTTTTTCCAGGGGCACTTCATAAGTCTGGTAATGCGGCTCCGGATCTACAGCAGGATTATAACGAAAGACTTTAACGCTAATCATCTTCTCCGGCATGACCTTTATCCCTTCTCGCCTAGAACATAGCGGGGAGCGTCTAAAAATAGTTGAAATTTTTATTGTTTCTCGGTATGCGCTATGCTCTTTGCGCTCTGCGTTCCTATCTTTAGTGGTGTCCTCCGATATCCGAACGAGCCTCCATCATTTTTTTCATCATCTCCAGAAAAGGAACCCGCCCTTGGGGCGGCGAGAGCGTGGTGATAGCGGCTGGTCTCCGGAAAACTTTCAAAATGCCTTCTTCACATTTGACGATACTTTCCTGAAGCCAGTTGTCATTGTCCGTGTAGGGGTAATCTTCCCGGTAATGGACTCCGCGGCTCTCGGTGCGCAACATGGCGCTGATCGCGGCGGTCTGCAAAAGATGAACCATGTTTCTCAACTCGATGGCGTCGATCCATTCCTTGTTGTAGATCCGGCTTGGGGAGAGGATAGCCAGCTGGGGAAGTTCCTCTTTGATGACCCGGTCTAAAAAGGCAATGAAGTCAGACAGCTCTTCCTGCTTGCGGATAGGTCCTAACTGCCGGTGGGCTGTTTCTTGAACCTGCCTCCTAACCTGGGCCGGCCTGAGGCCTTTTTGGCGCAGCAAAGGCTGCTCGGCTGTTTCTTGGAGCCGTTGGAAAGCCTGTGGTTCAGGCCAGGGAACCTTGGCCTTCTTGGCATACTCCCCAGCATTTCTTCCTGCTTCCGCCCCATGAACCAGCATCTCCGTAATGGCCGAACAGACTCGGTTGGCGCCAAAAGGGCCTAGCGTGCATTCCCCCGCGGCATAAAGACCTTCGATGGTGGTTTCAAGCTTCTCATTGACCACGATGCCGCCTTCGAAATATTCCACCGCCGGTCCCACTTCTACGGGCTTATTTTCCTTAAGCATTCTTCCAAGCCCGACTAGGTTCATGGCTTTGTATTTCCAGTTGGGAAATATCGTCGAAGTGGCGATGCGCTCGAAAGTCTCCCAGGGAACCTGTCCCCGACCGTAGTACACCCCTCCATTGGGTGTCCCTTGGCCTTCCCGCACTTCTTTCATGGAGGCGAAAGAGATGAAACCCTTATTCCACTCCATGGTCGTACCTTTTTCGACCGTGTAGGGATCGTATTTTTTAAGAAAGGTTTCCCCGGCATTGTTGGTGAGCTCGCCGCCGCATAAAAGGCTCAGGATATAAGTGGCAATGCTCCCCCGCCACACTGGCGGTGACAGAAGAACGTTGCAGCAAAAAGTGATAAACTCCATGTTGCCGATGTCAGCGCCGGCTCGGTGGGCCATGGCGATTCCTTCGCCGGATAGGTCCCGCATACCCGTGTTCGGCCAGAAGGCTTTATGCCAGCCGCCCGTGGCCATGACCACGGCCTTGGTCTTGAATTGAATGAATTCCCCGGTTCGGATATCCAGACCCAGTGCGCCGGCAGTCTTTCCCTCCTGCATCGCGAGATCGAACAGCATGGTATCTTCAAATAGTTCCACCCCGACAGACTTTGCCTGGCGGAGCAGCGCATCCATCAAGGCGATTCCGGAGGTGAAAATGGCGCGCTCTTCGGAAAAAAGGACTTTAATCCCCCAATCCAGCAACTCCTTTAACCGCGCTGGAGCGGTCCGGATATATTGTTCCACGAGCTTCTGGTTATTCAGGTAATACCCCTGGGTGACAATGTCGTTGAAGAATTTCTCATACGTATCTGTGGGGGCTCCGGGGAAACCAAGCTTATGGAGGCTCTGTCCATCCAGGGTAAAATCCGCGCCCGCCATGGGCGTCGCTCCGCAACGGGCCAGGGGACCCTTGCTCAAAAGCAGAACTCTTACCCCCGCCTCCCTGGCCCCGATGGCCGCCCGGAAACCAGCACCGCCGCCTCCGACGACCAATACATCCGTTGCGATGACTCTTCCCATCAAAAGACCGTTAATTAAAGTTTCAGGTTTTACTCCGAATTAAACTCATAACTCCGAACTTCTTTCTCTTTTCGCTATGCGCTCTGCGCTCGGCGTTTTCAATCCTGAAGTTCATAGCAAAAATCACAAAAAGGGGCCCCTTGCATAATGGTCTGAGTGCGGGTGAATTTGATATTAGGATTCATTCCTGCAATTAAGGCCGCATCCCGGCTGCAAGAAAGTAAATGGCCAAATTCGGGAATGCCCAGTTCTTTATACATCTCGGCATACCGGCAGCGGAGGACCTTGAAGATAAATCTTTTTTGATGCTGTTCTAAAATCTCGATTTGTAGGGCATCCTCCCGGGTCCAGAGAGAAAGCCCTCTGGCAAAAGCTTCCAGGGTATTTTCCCCGAGGAACTGGGCCAGCTGTGCTCCAGCCTCCCGGGCCAGTGATTGGATGATCGGTTCCACGATTTTTAAAGGGCGTTCTTCTCCATATTCTTTTATGAAAGCCTTTAAAACCGGACTTAAAATCCGGGCTTCAATTTCCCTTCGAGCCAGGATGCTCACTTTGGATAAATCCGCTGCCATTTTTAATCTCCCTTAAATTATCAAAAGAAAACAGTGATAAAAATCTTTTGGCCAACGATCGATATTGCTACTCCATCTTCTTTAGAACCAGAGATGCGAGTTTTTTCTTCCCAAACCCGGCTCGTGCTTGCGGTATTTCTCAGATGATAGGTAAAGGTCGTGATACTTAGCCACTTTTTCTTCATCTATCTCAACTCCCAGTCCAGGCCCATCGGGTGCCTGTAATGTTCCGTTAACGACCCGGAATTCGTTTTTGATAATGTCTCCCGATGGCGGCTCAAGGAAATGCGTAGAGTTGTCATTGGTACCCCGAAAGGTGCGCTCAGCGGTGTAAAGGTGAAGGAGTAAAGCATTTCTAGGGCCCAGCTCCGAAGCGGTGCTCTGCCCGGTTACGGTGAGTCCACCGGCTTCGGCAATTGCACAGAGACGCCGGCACTCCCAGGTTGAACCAACAAATGAGATATTCAGATGCAGGGTATCCGCAGCCCGTTTATTAACCAAGGCCATGACAAATTCTTCGCAGTTGGGGCCGTGACTGTGGGCCTCAATTGGAATGCCGGTAATTTTTCTTATATCCGCCATGTTTTCGAGAGCACCGGCATCATATGGCCAGATGCAGGCCACCGGGTCTTCCACCGCCGCCGGGTTATACTTGGCCATCTTCTTCAAAGTATTTATGGCAACATTAAGAGGATAACCTCCGTTGATATCGAAGCAAAGTTCAACCTTGTCGCCCAGCGCCTCTCTTAAAGCCTTCACTCTCTCAAGGTCCGTATCTGGATCTGTTCCCAGCTTCACCTTAAATGCTGTCCAGCCTCGGGCGAAGGCTCTTTGGGCTTCTTCGACCTGCTTTTCGGGACTCTGACAATCAAGCCAGTACCTTACATGAATAGGGTCATTTACCTTACCGCCCCATAATTTATAAAGGGGTTTGTTACAGGATTTGCCAATGATGTCCCAGAGAGCTCCATCAATCGCCGCCATGGTATCGGTGGAAATCAAGCGCCACCTTCCTCCAAGCCCTGGACCACCCAATTCTTCATTCTCAATTTTTTCAATGTTGAAAGGATCCTTCCCAATAAGCTGTGGCCTTATAAGGTTCATGATGGTGTGCTGGTCACCCTGAGTGCCGACTCCGCTAATACCCTCATCCGTGTCAATATAGGTGATGCAGTGGATGCTGGCATGCCTGGTCATATACCACATGGTAACCGGCCTGAACTCACCGAATCTGGCAAAGGGTACTGCTACCATTTTGGTTCTTACATCGGTTATCTTCATTTTTGCCCCTCGCTTTATTTTTTAAAGCGCTGCAAGCGCCTCATAGCTTCGGCCAGTCTTTCCTTGGGATGCGTGAGGGCAATGCGGAGATAGCCTTCCCCGTGTTTCCCGTACATGGAGCCCGGAATCATCCATACGCTGACCTGGTCCAGAACCTGAAAACAGAATTCCCTGGATGTGTATCCCCGAGGAATGGTAGACCAGATGTAGAAGGTGGCCTTGGGACTCTCCACCTCCAAGCCGATATCCTGCAGTCCCTGGACCGCCACATCCCGGCGTTCCCGGAAGATCCGGTTCCGGTCTTCCATGAAGTCAATGGGGCCGTTCAAGGCGGTGACGGCCGCCACTTGCATGGGATAGTACATTCCCCGGTCGGAGTGGGACTTGATTTTGGCCATGCCGGCAATCACATCCTTATTCCCCACCAGCATGCCGGTCCGCCAGCCGCAACAGTTATAGGATTTGGAAAGGGAGTGGAACTCTACCCCTACCTCTTTCGCTCCGGGAACTTGGAGAAAACTCGGTGGCTGGCAATCAAAACAGACTTCGGAGTAAGGGTTGTCGGAGACTGCTACAACATCATAGGCCTTGGCCCATTCAACGAGCTTTTGGTAAAAAGCTAAGCCTGCGCTTGCGCCAGTTGGGTTATTGGGGTAATTCACCCATATCATTTTAGCCTTTTTGGCAATCTCCGCTGGAATGGAGCCCAGATCCGGAAGAAACCCATTCTTCTTTAGCAGTGGGAAAAATTCTACCTGTCCACCCACCAACTTAACGCCTGCTTCATAAGAAGGATAGGAAGGATCGGGAACCAGGGCAGTATCCCCGATGTCAAGCAAACAAAGATGGATGAGGAAGAGCCCCTCGCTCGACCCTAAAAGAGGAATGACTTCCCTTTCGGGGTCTAACTGCACCCCGAATCTTCTTCCGTACCATCCGGCGATTGCTTCCTTTAAGGGCTTGTTGGAATAAAAACTGGGGTAATGATGGTGGTTAGGATGGCCAACCGCATCCCGCAGAGCGTCCAGGAGATGCTGGGGGGGCGTTACATCAGGATCTCCGAGCCCCAGATTGATTACGTCTCGACCCTCTTCCCTCATCTTGGTCAGGCGCATATTCATTTCCGTACCGAGATAACCCGAAAAGAGATCCAATCGCTTGGCAACTTCCATCTTCACACTCCTGATTTCAATGGCTTGGTTTCAAATTGGTTGATTTAATTTTTCCCTTAATACTTTCACTTTCACTATTCTTAAATGCTCTCTTCTTCATACACATTGGCAATGCAGCAAAGAAAGGTCACCGGCTCTTTGTCGCTCTCGTTTTTCATGCTGTGGACTTCCATGGTGGGAATGAAGATAAAATCATTAGGTCCCAGGACTTTTTCTTCGGCCACCTGATCAGTCTGGGAATCATGTTTAAAACATCTCACTCGCCCGCTCAAGATATACATGGTCTGGTAGTAAAGATGGTTGTGGATGGGAATCTCCCCGCTCGGACCCACGGTGAAGAATCGAAGACCATACTCCGGAGCCCCGTCGGGACCGGCCTGGGAGAGCCAGCGGATCCATACGTCCCTTACCGGAAGCGGCTTGCCTTTGTAAGGGTATGTGGCAATCTTTTGGTCTTTTTTATCGTTCACATTCATGACAATCATAGTTTTTCCCCTTTTCAAGCATTTAATCAAAGAAGCTGATTCTTAATCTGGTCGATGAAGTATCGAACATGATCTTCCATAAGCTGCCGCACCTTCTCGGAATCTCTTTTTCCCAAGGCATTATAAATTTCCTGCAATTGCCGGAGGATGATGGTAATGGAAATCATATCGGTGAGCGCGGAATTCCAGAGGCGGGCGCAACGACTATGCAGATTTTGGAGGATTTCCTGCAGAATCGGATTCTGGGCTGCTTGGTAGATAATCTCATGGAAACGGGTATCGATCTCGATGAGATGACGATGTCCCACTTCCTTTAAGGAGACATCGGCTTTTTCAATGAGCGTTTTTAATTCCGCGAGCTTATCGGCGGTGATGCGCTTGGCGGCAACCTCTCCGGCTAACCCCTCCAACTTAATTTTAACTTCGAAAGCGCAGCGAATCTCGTTAATGTCGACTGCAGAAACATAAGTCCCATAGCGGGGAATAACCGTCACCAATTTCATCTCTTCTAATTTTTTAATGGCTTCTCTTAAGGGAGTGCGGCTTACTTGGAATTCTTCACATAGTTCCTTTTCTGGAAGAAGCTTACCTGGGGGATATTCCATATAGACGATTCGGTCTCTTAAAACACTAAAAATTCTATTGTGAAGGGAACTTTTAGGAATAACCATATTATATTATTAATGTATATTTTAAAAATAATTTATAATACTTTATAGATATTTCTGATATATTTTTTAACCTCTGTCAAGTTAATTTTTTGAATTTTTCGAATCCCTCAAAAGGAACCCAACGCTAATTCACCAAAAAAATACCACTGTTTTGAAACTCGAAGACAATTCGAGATTCGACCAAGGAAAATCTCCGTAGTCGTTAAAAACTAGATTTTCCCAAAGCGAAAACAGCTAAACAAAGACCACGAGAAACTGCCCCGAAAAACAGGTGAAAATAACGCCGGGAAACGGGAGCGCAAAGAATGACCACCCTGCACTCCCAAGCTCTTCCTCGAGGGCAGTTTTCACCAATAGTTGAAAACTAGGTTAAGCTTAAGGATGATAATCGCTCTTATAACTGCCCTGTCTCGCCCCAGCTTGCCAACAGTTTTTGATAAGCGGAATCTTGATACCGTTCCAAGGAGAAAGCAGGCGCATAGAGGGGCAGTTGGCTGCCAGTGAGGTGGGCGGCCAACAGTTCCCCTGCGCCGCAGGAAGCCATGATCCCGTATCCGGAGAGGGCCCCAATCAGGTAGGCCCCCTTAACGGGAAGAGGACCAATAAGGGGGCGATTCTCGCGAGTCTTCGTGTAATACCCTCCATCTACCATTGGCTTGGGCAGGCGACCGAAATAAGCGCGCCTGCAAAAAAGTGGTTCCATGCTCCCGAGCACGTTCCAGCAAGTACATTCCCAGTTGTTGAGCACTTAGCCAACCGCAGCGCCGAGGATGAACCACCGCCACAGTGCGTTCGGAGAGGTAAGGAAAATGCTTGCGGATGAGGGTTTGATCGGTGATCAAGTCCGAACCTGGGGGTTCGCCTTCAAATCCTTGGGGGGGAGCAGGGAGGTACGGCGAATCAGCGTTCTTCGCTGGGTGGAAGCGTACGGGTCCGGCCCCCAGCTCGGCAGCTTCCTCGGCAACGCGTTGAAAGGTCGGGATCCGGGCTGGATCGGCAGTAGCAAACAGGTACCCTCGCCGATTGAGGTTGAAGCGATTGCCGCTTTCGCGGGCTAGATTCTCCATGATATCTATACTACGATTCATCAGGCTGACCATGGCATCGCCCGGTCCCGGCCACCAATTGCGGTAGCACTCGGTCGATTTGTCACTGGTCAGCGAAAGGGGTGGGCTTTCATCAACGAGCACCACCTTCTTGATGCCGTGTTTGACACTCAGGTGGTAGGCTGCGGCAATACCGGCGATGCCCGCACCGCAAATCAGGATATCAGCCGTCGATTTATCCACCTTATCTCCTGAGATTTTTATTGGGAAAAAAAATTCTGCAGGCGCCGGATGGCCTCCTTTAACCTTTCTACGGAATGGGTAAAGGCAATGCGCAGGTACCCTTCTCCAAACTGTCCATACAGCGATCCCGGGATCATCCATACGTTGGCTTGTTCCAGAGCCTTAAAACAGAAATCTTGAGAAGTATATCCCTCCGGCACTCTGGCCCAGAGGTAAAAGGTTGCTTTGGGAAGATAGGTCTTCAAACCTATTTTATTGAGGCCTTCCACCAAAACCTCTCGGCGTTCTTGAAAAATTTGATTCCTTTTTTCCATGAAATCATCGGAACTGTTCAGGGCGTTGATAGCAGCCAGTTGCATGGGGTAGAACATTCCTCGATCCGAATGGGCCTTAATCCTGGATAAGGCAGCAACCAGGTCCTGGTTCCCTACTACCATTCCGGCTCGCCAGCCACAGCAGTTGTATGATTTAGAAAGCGAGTGGAGCTCCACTCCAACTTCTTTGGCTCCCGGGAATTCTAAAAAACTGACCGGACGGCGGTTATCGAAATAGACTTCCGAGTAGGCGTTGTCCGATACGACTGTCACATCATAGGCCTTGGCCCAGGAGATGAGTTTTTGATAGAACTCCGGGGGCGCGGTAGCGCCCGTTGGATTATTGGGATAATTGACCCAGATCATCTTCGCCTTCCTCGCCACCTCGGTTGGAATCGAATCCAGGTCGGGGAGGAAGTCGTTTTCCCTCAGTAAGGAGACCTTTTCCACCTGCCCACCGACTACCTTAACCCCTGATGAGTAGGAAGGGTAAGAAGGATCGGGGACCAAGGCAACGTCTCCGGAATCCAACAAACAGAGATGGATCATAAAGAGGCCATCCGTCGAGCCCAGGAGGGAAAGCACTTCCCGGTTGGGGTCGAGGTCAACACCGAAACGGCGTTTATACCAATTGGCGATGGCATCTTTCAGCGGCTGGTTCGGATAGAAGCTTGGGTAATGGTGGTAATCGGGATGCCCGACCGCTTCTTGTAAGGCCTGGAGGATATGCTCGGGGGGATTGAAATCCGGGTCTCCTACGCCCAGATTGACCACATCCCGCCCCTCTTGTTTCATTTTGGCTAGGCGCATATTCATTTCCATCACCAGAACCCCCTTGAGGGGTTCCATCCTTTTGGCAATTTGCATCTTTTCCCCCTTGGTCCTAAATTTTAAAATGACTGAAGTTTAGAGACGATCTGGCTCATATCCATCGGCAGTGCAGCATAGGAAGGTTATTTATTTTTCCCTTTAAAGCTTCAAAAAATTTCTACTTTTTTTAACAAGTTGTCAAGAGAATTCTGGATGCACAAAGGGCTGGCTATTGACAAAAGAACTTGATTGCCATATCGTTCGTCGAGGTTTATATGCGAAGCAGTAAGCTCTTTCCATCTTCAAAAATAAAGGGGGCGATCTCCAATGTTTAAAAAAGTGGATCATATTGCCATCGCGGTGCGCAACCTGGAAGAATCAAAAAAAAGACTTCAAGACCTTTTCGGGGCAAAATTCATTGTCGAGAAGGTAAATGCAGAAGGGCAGTATAAAGTGGCCATCCTCCAGGTGGGAGAAAGCACTTTTTCCATGTTGGAGTCAACCAGCCCAGAAGGATTTGTGGCCAAACATATTGAGCGTTTTGGCGAAACCATGCAGCATATGGGTATCGAAGTGGAGAATTTAGATCAATTTATCGAACATCTCCATTCCCGGGGGGTGAAAACTTCCGCGTATACTGAAATCGCCGGAGTTCGCAAGGAGGTTTTGGTCGGCGCGAAAAATCCCCTCGGGGTTATTCTCCAGGTTTTTGAGTGGTTGGGAGATTATAAAAATGCTTCGCCCGAGGAGCGAATGACGAAAGTGTGGGGCTAATTGAAAATATTTTCCTCATCTCGCCAGACCGTCGCCATCAAAGGAGGGCCTGAATATGGAAACTATAGAAAACAAGGAGAGTGCCAAAGATGAATGAAGAGGAAATCAGAAAAAGAACCCAAGAAACAGCTCGAAAATTATTTAGCCAAGGAGCCAAAATTGACCCTCCCTATTTAATGTGGAAGGAGTTTAACCGGGATCTGGCCAACGATTTTTCCAAGTTCATAACCGGCAACCTTTATTCCCGTACGGTTCTTTCCCTCCCGGAAAGACAGATGGTCGCCTGTGCTATGTTTGCTGCTCTGCGGGCAACAAAAGAATTCAAGCTCCATGTCAATGCGGCCTTGAATGTCGGTTGCGATCCCAGAAAAATCGCCGAAATCATCTTCCAGGTCGCTCCTTATGCCGGAATGCCCGCGGTGAACGATGCTCTGGAGGTCTACCGCGAGGTCTTGCAAGAGAGAGGCGAATGGCCTATCAAATAATCAGCCTTTATATCGTAAGCTCTCCAATCAAGGTTGATGAATTTGTAAAAAGTTGTCATTCCCGCGCCGGCGGGAATCCAGGAGGAATGAAAGGCATTGGAAAAACCGGATTCCCGTTTTCACGGGAATGACGGAAAAGTCAACGGAAAGACTTTTTACGAGACTCTCAAAGTTTACATTGGCCCGTTTGGAAAAAATGGATAATTTGAATAGCCGGGGACAAAGCAGGAAGTACGATCCTTCATTTACCGTGATAGAAAAATCGGTCTGCTAATACGAGAATCCTTTTGAGCTTTGCCGGCGAATGGATGGCGGCCCACCGAACCATATTGTGCCAAAAACTGATCGGCTTATTCCATGGGCAAAAATTGATACAGCGACCGCCACATGTGCTCCATTTTTTCCGGTTGACCGCCCAGAAAGTCAGGCATCGTTCGGCATGGATGTACCATTTGCGAAAACCGGGGTTGTTGTGTAAAGGATCCGCTAATTTTTCGGATGGTGGGCCGAAAGGTATGGCGCCGACTGGGTATTGCCTGGCGCATTCTTCACAAGACAGGCAGAACTCATGAACGCCAAAAGAAATCGGTTTGTCCGGCTCAATGGGCAGATCGGTGGTAACCGCCTTTAGACGCATATTGATACCAAATTCGGGAGACAAGACTCGGCCGTTGCGGGCAAATTCTCCCACGCCAGCGTCAATGGCCATGGGCACCATTAACATTTCTGGATTCCTCCCCAGCGTTTCGCGATATACAGCATCGTAACCTAGCCCGCGAATAAAATCAGCCAGATGGGTCGTTATAAATTTTAAGTTAGAGTACGTGTGAGCAACGGCTAAGCTGGAAAGATGAGAAGGCGAAGTTTGATTCAGGGGGCGAGGATGGGAGACAACTGCGATTATGGCGTAAGGATGAGAAATGTCGACATCTTTGTATATCCAGCGTGGGTCTATCCTGGTTATGCGCACCATCTCCGCGCCGAAAAAAAGAGCTACTTTTTTGATGAGCCGGGTCATTTCCACCTGATCGGTTATTTCTACCCGCCCCCCTGAGTCGGTTATCGGCAGGCTCTTAGGTTCGTACTCGCGGCACAACCTCCATGATGCTGCCGTTAAGCTTTGGCCGATTCGGTCTTCCGGGCTCAACTCGCTGTAGGGTAAAGGAGAGCTGTAATGATCTACCCCTGTGCGTTCCCGGAATCGCGTGCGGAATTCTGCCCCGAAAGGGTTGTTCGCCAAAAGGGTTAGAAAGGCGTTCTTCCGTCGGTCGAAGCGCTCAATGGGTTTAATTATATACCTCTCGTAAGTGGGTCGCTCAACTTCATTGACCCCGAGCAGTCTTCGTAGTTTTTCCTGGGATTGAAGCTTCTTCTCATATGGCCGGAGAGCATCCTTGAGTTTTTGCATCTCTTTCAAGCTAACCATAAAAACCTCTACCGTGCCCTCAATTAATTTACCACCTTCTAACTTCTGAGGTAGAGCTTCATTAAAATGGGTTCATCTCCCAATTCGTTGGTTGGTCTTCCTCTGGCCTGCCGGGCAAGGGCCCGGAAGGAGAGGTCCTCCTTTACGACGATGCCTTCAAAAAACCGGGGCGCCTGAACTCCGGGTCAGGATAGGTATAAAACCCCTTGCCGGTCTTCACTCCGAGTTCTCCCCGATTGATCATCGCCTTTAAGGCTTTCGGCGGCCGGTCCTTCGGGTCGCCGGATTCCTTGTAATAAACCATTTCAATATCATAAACTACATCGAGACCTACGCCGTCCATAAGGCCAAAAGGCCCCGGTGACATACCGCTCCAGTTCATCCAGCCCCGGTCGACATCCCTGAAATCCACATACCCCCCGGCCCACATATAAAGGGCCTCCCGCTTTATCGCCCGCCAGATTCGATTAAAGCAGAAGCCGAGGATCTCCTTTTTCACCGTCAGAGGGATGCAGCCGATGGATTGGACCCATTCTTTGCCGGTTTTAATGATGCCGGGCAGGGTGCGGGTTCCTCCCATTACATCAACGATATTCCTCCCCTGGTCAAGGGAGTAGAAATGGATGTTCAGGCATTTCTCCGGACGGCCTGTGGCCTTCTCCATACGCGAGACCGGGATGGAAGAACTGTTGGTGGCCAGAATGGCCTTCCGTGGGGTCAGGATATCCAGCTGCTTGAACACCTTCCGCTTTAGGGCCAGGTCCTCGGGAACAGCTTCAATGACCAGGTCGGCTCCGGCCACCGCCTCCTTTAGACTGGCGCATTGTTTGACCCTCCTGGCGCCCTTTTTCATCTGCGGCCAGGGGATGGTGGGCTGGCGAGATGAATTCTGCATACGGATTTTTAACCGCTCGAGCACCCGCCCAAAAGAGGCGGCATCGATGTCAAAAACCGTAACGATATAATTGTGGCAGGCGGCCTGGATGGCGATTTGGGTACCGAGGATCCCCGTCCCGATCACGGCGACATTTTGAATTTTCATCTTTTCCTCCGAGACTTCATGGGTTTTAGTTCCTTGCTTCTAAATTCTGGTCACCTTACTGACCACAGGTTTGCTGATCAGACCTTGACAATCCTCGAGGAAACCCTTCTCAGGGAGTACATATTACAATCGGCAGGTCTTTCATGGTGATGAGTCCGGGTGGAGCCTCGACGACGCGGCGGGCAGAATTGACAGTAATTGCGGCCGTGGCTATATCCCCGTGGGTGCCTCCTTTGATTACTACTTCCATATTAGGAGTGCCGGATATATATATGGCATCGTAGGACTCTGGAGCCCCTAAAGAAGCCTCAAATTCTAAAGTAATGATTTCTTCCTTTCCTCTTAATCCATGGCCCAACTGCCGAACCCCTGCAGTTTGTCCTGATTCAACGGTGATATACTGGCTCTTTACCCGTTTCTTAGCTATCACTGGCTCGATGGTTTCGGTAATATCATCGAGTTTCCAACCTAAGCCGGCGGCAATCATAGATATAGATTCGGTAATTCCCACGTGCCTCAGGGTTCCATTATCCACTAATTTTTGGAATTCCTCTGGAGTACAGCCAGTGCCGATCTTTTTTTGAAAAGGAAGACGACGGCTGCTGGCATCCTGGATTCTTATGGCTTTTACCCTCTTCACCTCCTGGCAGACAGCCGTCATGAACAGCACCCAGCTGTCCATAAGAAAGCCGGGATTGACCCCTGTACCTAAAACGGTGACCCCGTTGGCTTTGGCGACCCGGTCAACTTCAGCTGCGAGCTGGGGATGGCTATGATACGGATAGGCTAACTCCTCGGTGGTGGAGACGATGTTCACACCGCATTTCAGCAGCTTGGTCAGCTGGGGGGCAACGGTTTTAAGGGAGGAGCTTGTTTGATGGAATACAACGTCCACTTTATTTTTGGACAAGAGGCGATCTACATCATCGGTTATACGGATCCCCAGTTTCTTGTCCCAACCAATAAGTTCCCCCAGGTCTCTTCCGACCTTCTCCTGGTCTATATCCACTGCCCCCACCAGCTTAATATCGGGCCGCTGCAGGGCTAACTTGGCTACCGCGCAACCAATGGGGCCACATCCGAATTGGACCGCACAAATCTTTTTCTTCATTGAATTTACCTCCGGTGTTTTTTCTATTTTAACCTCTCCACCAGTTCCCTTTCCCCCCATCCCTCTCCCCGCCTCGAGATTGTATCGCATTCTCGGAATCGGAAGCCCCAGGCGGAAGGGCATTCTCTCGGCCTCCTGAGGCAGTAAACCTCCCACCTATGCTTCCTCCTTCATGCCTTCCCGCCCGGGTTACGACATAGTCTCCTCAGGGGAAGAAGGGAAGCAGCGTGAGGGGGCAGAATGCCAAGAGATTAAATGCGTTTGAATGATCTACCTCAAAAAAACCTCACGAGACAGCTTTCTTCATCTCCCGAGCAACCTCTTCTGTCGCTGCAATGACCCGTTGGATATCTTCTTCCGTATGAGCGAAGGATACAGCCCCCCCTCCGTGCATGACAAAAACTCCATGGTTGATCATCCGGATCCGAAATTCATAATCGACTTTCTCCAAATCGGTAAGCTGATTCATCTGATTGGGGTTCTTAACTACGGTTTTAGCGTCGTAAGGAAAATAAAGGCCACACAAGGAACCCATGCCGGTGGTCTTGGCTACGATCCCGTTTTTATTGAAAGCCTCGGCCATTCCCTCTCTTAATTTTTTACCGAGTTGACCGATTCGGGGGTAGATCTCTTGGGCATGATTTTTGAGGTAAGTGACAACTCTATACCCCACAATCATGGAAAGAGGCGAGCAGGAAAAAGTACCCCCTCCTACCATAACACTTTCTCCTTTGGGTCGTTTGACGGTGGCATCGCATAGAGAAAATATATCTCCTCTTCCAGCAATGACTCCCAGGTTGGCCCCACCCCCGCTAACCTTGCCCATCGTTACCATGTCGGGTTTAATCCCATAAACTTCCTGGGCGCCGCCCAGAGCGATCCGATATCCCGTAATAATCTCATCCAGGATAAGCAATGCCCCTAATTTGCTGGTTTCTTGTCTTAACATTTTCAGATACTCTCTGTCCGCAGGGATCAAGCCTCCCGAACCGACAATCGGCTCAATGATGACTGCGGCCAAATCTTCCTTTACCCGGTGAATCGTCTCCAAGGTTGATTCCAGGTCATTGAAAATGATGGGTTGGGTATAGGGAGCGATCCCCGGTAAAACTCCCATACTTTCCGGTTTTTCATACGGACCGCGAATGGCCCACATGAGTTCATTGTTGGCTCCATGCCAACCACCCGCCACTTTAAGAATCACCCGTTTTTTGGTGAATCCCCTGGCCAGACGCACTGCGTGCATGGTGGCCTCGGTGCCGGAAACCCCGAAGATGATCTTTTCCGCACACGGAACCGTCTGTTGAATGAGTTCAGCGAACTGGACTTCATACTCATGTACGATCCCCCAATGGGTCCCGACCTCAAGGACCTCTTTCAAAGCTTCTTGCACAGTCGCTGGTTTATGGCCTAAAATCAGGGCAAAGTGCCCCATCCACAAGTCCACATATTCGTAGCCATCTACATCCCATATTTTGGATCCTCCCACCTTTTTCACATAAAAAGGATAAGGGGGGATGAAACGGAACCTATGGCTGACACCTCCCGGCATAACCTTTTGGGCTCTGGCAAAAAGTCTCTTTGAGCCAGGAGTTCGATCCAAATATTGCTTTAGGTAATCTTTTTCCACCATGAAATCATCCCTCCCAAGAGTTGATTGATACTCTTACTCGGGGCAATATTTAAAAAATAGCATCCAAAAAGGCAATCTATTTTGTGCCCCCCGAGAATACGGCGTCTTCTCCCCAAACTTCGGCGTCATAGATTCTTTCCTGAACCCTCTTAATACCCCTCTCCTCGACCTCTCTTAAATTTTTATGATTTTGCCATGGGTTTCTCTTTTCCCCAGTAAAGCTGTGGGGGATATTAGGGTAAGAAATGTAGTGGGTTCTGAGCCAATATTTTTTGGTCTATTAACACACCCCTAAAATCATGTCAATTGGAAAAAGTAACTTGCCCCCCTTCACTTTTTATTTTCTTTCATGATTTCAGAAGGATTATCAGGACCCGGCGGGGAGGTGCTGCGCGCCGGCCAAACGGTGGGAGCAAACCTTTCTGCACCCCTTCACTCTGCCTCCGCAGAAAGAGAGCACAAAAATCATATATCCTTGCTCCAACGGCGGAAGTAAAGCTCCAGGTCATGGAAGAACCACCACCTTTTGGCCCAGCGCAGCACCTCCCCGCCGGGTCCCCCTCTTTCATCACCCTCCCATCCGGGCTCCGTTAATCAAAGTAAATTCATCAACCTATTGAAAAGTGAAGGGGGGCAAGGAAAAAGTAACTTTATCTTAAAAAGGGGATAATTCCTGATATAATAGGAAATGTAGCCGAGGGGAACAAAATTGGTGGTTCAGGAGAAAAAAATGAAAAGGCGGGTTTGGTTCATCATGAGCGTGGTTGCGCTGCTTTCTGCTTGTGCACCCGTTATCTCCAAACAAGGGCTGAGAGAAATGGACCCTGGGATTACTTTCCAGAGTTTCCTCCAAGACCCAGATCGGTTCAAAGGAAAGGTAGCCCTTTTAGGTGGACAGATTGTAGCCACAAATGTAAAGGAAGGCAAAACATGGGTTGAGGTCCTCCAAAAGCCTTTGGACTCGCAACAAAAGCCGGAAGACACGGACGTGTCCTACGGACGTTTTCTCGTGCACTTTATGGACTTTCGAGACCCGGCTATCTATTCTGGAGGGCGGAAAATTACGGTTCTGGGAGAGGTACAAGGGAAAAAAGTGATGCCTTTAAAGGAGATGGATTACACTTACCCGGTCCTGATTCCGCGGGAATCCCACCTTTGGAAAACCGAGACCGGCAGTGGGCCGTTTTTTCACTTCGGTATTGGTCTGGGCGGGGTGTTCAGATGAAGGGGTGGCTCTTTTTGACCTCTTTGGCGGCAGGGCTGACCATTTCTTGTGCTCCTATCTCTAAAGAGGTTTTACACCGGGTGGACAAGACCCTAACCTTCCGGGATATCCAAAAAGACCCGGGTGCTTACGCCGGAAAGACCGTTTTGTGGGGGGGAGTGATTATCGAGACTTCCAACAGGCAACAGGAAACGCTGATTAAAGTCAGGCAAACAGAATTGGACTTCCAGCAAAAACCCACCAACCTGGATCGTTCCCTCGGACGCTTTTTAATCCGGCAGGCCGGCTTTCTTGATCCCGCTATTTACAAGGAAGGGCGCGAGATAACCGTCGCCGGGGAAGTGACCGGAAAGGAAGTTCTACCTCTCGGGAATAGCCAGTATGCCTACCCGGTTCTTTGGGCCAAAGAGATTCACCTGTGGGAGCGGCGCTCAGAGTACCGGCCGATTTATCCCCCTTGGTACTACGACCCCTATTATTTTCGGTGGCACCACCATCCCTACTGGCGACATCCTTATGGGTGGTAAAGAAACGCCAAGCGCAAGGCAGGGGGGAAAGGGAGATCTCCCCTGAATTCACTCTTATTTAACCAAGGGCGGAGTGGATGGCTGGAAGAGGAAAAAATCATAGACGGCACGGGCAATCTGAGCAATCGCCCGTTCTCGTTCCGGAACCTCTCTTTCCGAGGACTTCACCAAGACGGCAATGGCGACGTGTCCAGCATTATCTGGGAGCGTAATAATCCCCACGTCATTGGTTATTCCTCCAATCGTACCCGTCTTGTGCGCAACGGTGGTTTCTGCGGGCAGGATGCCTTTGAGCCGGGCCTCCCCTGTTCGACACCGCTCCATAATATCAAGGAGCAATGCTCCACTTTCCCGTTTCAGGAGGTCCCCGCGGTAAATCCGTTCTAACAATACCCCCATGGCTTCAGGCGTTGTGGTATCGCGGGGATCCGCCTCAAATTTCGCGGCTGCCGATTTCCTGGACTCGGGTGTCGTCGCCTCATAGAGTTTTTTAAAGAGTTCCGGCGTCCATTCGGTTTCTGGCGGTAAGTTGTAGCCCTCCACGTCAGCAATTAAATTTATCGTAGGCCGATGAATCTCCATATCCCGGATGCCTAAAGCCCTCATGCGGGCCGTGACCGCTTCTGGGCCACCGGCGAGGCGTAACAGCAGATCGGTGGCGCTATTATCGCTATATATATCTCAAATTGCCTCTGTGCCCTCTGTGGTGAATCGTTTTTTTGGGTAACAATTATTAAGGCGGGGACAAAAGGCTCGCTCCGCCCTAAGTCAAGACGAAATCTGTGGACGGCGGCTGGCCCAGGGTCGAGCTGCTTCCAGTTGGGCTGCCAGGCGGAAAAGGGTAGCTTCATCTCCGAACCTCCCGACGAAGTGCACGCCCACGGGTAGGCCATCAGCATTCCAGAACAGAGGCACGGACATTGCCGGTTGTCCGGTAGCGTTGCATAGCGGTGTGAAGGGGACAAAGGCCGCCGCCCGGAATAGGCCCTGCAGAGGGTTTTCCGGGGTGGAATCAAACATTCCGAGAGGTAATGGGGGTTCGGCGAGGGTGGGGGTGAGCCATAAATCGTATTTTTGAAAAAACCGCGCAACGTCCCGAGCAATTCTCTGGATCAAAGTAAGAGAAAGGAGATAAGCCGAAGCACTCTGCTTTTGGCCCATTTCGTAAATTGCCCAGGTCAGCGGTTCAAACTGCTCTGGAGAGGGTTTCCGACCGGTTGCCAGGCTTAGGCCGTCAATGGTCCAGGCACATCCTCCCGTCCACAACCCTATAAAGGCCTGGCTAAATAATTGTCCGTTCGATCCGCTCAATGGCTGCTTCCACAAGTTCGATCGGCTTGACCTGTTTGCGTCGCACCAGGTCGGCAAGGGCTGCGGCATCGAGAGAGGTGTATTCAGCTGATTTCATAACGGGCGTTCCTCCTGTTCTATAATTTTAAGGGTTCAAGAATTCCTCGTGATCACCCGCCCCCCCAGGATGAAGGTGATCCCGGAAAGGGCGGCCACGAAGAAAACGGAAGCATGAAAAGAACCCGTAAGATCTATGAGCAAGCCAAAGACCACCGGCATCACCAGAGGACCGACGTTGCCCAGCGAAGAGATAAATCCAACCACGGTGCCAATAGAAGATGAAAAGTTTTCTTGCTCTGCCGGCAGGGCCAGAGTGATGGTAAGTACCCCGATAGTGGTGAAGCCGGAAAGGAAAAGGCAGAAAAGCAAGAAGGGAAAAGGGGCATAATTGATCCCCATGGTCGAGGCCGCAGCCAGCAAACCGAGCAAAATAATGGTGTTCTTCCGGTTTGGAAACCGGTCGGAAATCCATCCCACCACCGGCCCAGCCAGAAAGAATCCAAGGGGCAACAAGGAGGCTAAGGCTTTGTCTATCTTTTTCATCTCTAATACCTTGGGCATCCAGGTGGCCAGGGTATCATAACCTCCCATGGCCGCGCTCATGAGCAGAAGGAGAATCCAGACCAGGGGGTTTTTGAAGACCGTTTTGAATTGGCCCGGTTTAGAATCGGGGGTACTTTTCATCGAGCTTTTCGCCCACCCCCACCAGAGAATGCCCATTACCACAGCCAGGCCGCCGCAGAAGAAGAGAACATACCTCCAGTTTATGATCTCCAGGAGGAGGGGGGTAACCCCCAGAGCTGCGGCGTTGCCCACGGCAAAGCCCGAGATATAAATCCCTGTTGCCAGCCCGAGGGGCCTCCCGGCCGACCATTCCTTAATAATCAGCGGCAGGCAGGGCATTACGGACGCCAGGCCCAAGCCGAGGATAAATTGACTTGCCAGCAGCATTGGATAACTGGGAGCAAAGGCCCGGGCCAGGGCAGATGCCGCCGCAATGGGCAAAGCAATCTTGAGGGTCCATAGATAACCGATGCGGTCGGCGATCAGTCCCCAGGGAATACGGAATAGAATAAGGCTGAACATGGAAGCCGAGTAGACCATGCCGAATTCGGCATGAGACAGGCTCATCTGCCCGATCATAATGGAGGCCATAGGGGCGGTGGCGAATAATAGGAGGTGCAGGAGGAAGGCGAGGAGGAAAGAAAAGGAAAGCATTACCCCGCGCATTTGGTTTCTCCTGGATCTCTGACGCCAAGGCTTCTCAACAGGTACCCCAATTAAAGGCAGCCGCCCCTTATTCTTTTCCCTTTAAGATTTTATGGGCGCTTCTTAAATTTGAAGGAATCGAAACGCCGTAAGGGCACTTATCCAGACATTGCTGGCAATCAGAACAGGCTTGGGCATTGGCTGGTAATGAACCATACTGGCCCTGGGCCCAATCTTTCAGGCCATATTCCCGATAATAGTTTTCATAGCGGAAAACATCGGGAATGGGGATTCCCTCCGGACAGGGAAGGCAATAACCGCAATTACGACAAAACCCCTTTCCTGTTTCTCCGGCAATCCCCATGAACCTTTTAATCTCCCCAGCCGACAATTTTCTCGGCTTCTTCCCCACCGTTATATTTTCTTCCAATTCATCGAGAGCCATCATGCCCGGGATGGCGCAGGTAATATAGGGGTTGGAAAGAACATAGCGCAGGGATAGCTGCGCTGGCGTTGCCCCCCTGAAGAACTCTGATCTCCAGCCCTTGGAAGGCCTTTGGGCCAGCCGCCCCCCGGCTAAAGGCTTCTCTGAGAGATCTTTCCTTCCTTCCGGGCCTTTTCCAGCTCTTCCAGGCCACCGGCATTGAATATTTTTTCATATTCCGGCCCGCGAACATCGTGGAAAAGGAGAAGGTCGATCCATTCGGTCCGCAACCGGCGCAGGCTTCGCTCCAGCTTTCTCCGGACTCCCGGGCCGTCTCTTTCATCCACCTTGGTGGCGAGATAAAACTCCTGGCGTCTCTGCCTAAGGGCCTGCCCGATCTTTTCCTCGCTGTCGCCGTAACAGTCTGCTGTATCTATAAAGTTGATGCCGGCGTCGAGGGCTCGATTTAAAAGGGCTTCACATTCCTTCCTCCCGACACGCGGCAGTTTGATGGCTCCAAACCCGATCACGGAAACAGCCCATCCTGTCTTGCCTAAAATTCTCTTTTGCATCTTTAATCGTCCCCGAAACTCAATTTCTGGGGAGTTTTATTCCTTTTTCACCCCGTAGCTGATTGACGAATATATGCGCCTGGCGCAGCGGTTCGGGGATCCGGTATCCCCGGCACAGGGAAAGCACAATTTGTACGCTGGTATCTATGCCCATTTTATGCCCTGGGGATACGTAAACGGGTTTCACTCCCGTTCGCGTGCGCACCACCATACCCACGGTTCGCCCTTCATGCCTTAGCGGTACAGCCTTTCCTCGATCCATAGCAGGCTCTTCATAGGTTCCTATTAAGCGACTCTTGGCGCAGCCGATCGAAGGAAGGCCGAGTAGCACTCCGAGATGGGCAGCAATGCCCATGGAACGCGGGTGGGCGATCCCCTGTCCATCGACCAATAGCACATCCGGCCTGGTCTTAAGTTTGTAAAATGCCTTAATCAGGATCGGAGCTTCCCGGAAGGTTAGGAGGCCTGGTATGTAGGGAAAGGTAGCCCGGCCCTCGGCCGAGGCACTTTCCAAGAGGGTCAGATCCGGGTAAGAGAGGAGAAGGAAGGCAGCATATAAGCGATCATCCCTACGGCTGTAGGAAACATCACCCGCCGCGATGGTTCTCAACGAGATTTCCCCCCTTTTTTGATGGAGTTTCTGCCGCAGATCTTCCTGAATATGGATTGCTTCCCGGGGACTGACTTTCCAGGGATGGAGAAGTGGAATATTCATGGTAAAGCTTTTTCATCCATTTTAGCCACAGAGTTCACAGCGCGGCATAGCCGCAACCAAATCAAATCACCCCCTCCCACCCCTCCCCCCTCGAGGGGGAGGGATAGGGTGGGGGGGATTGCTTAACAAAATTTCAAGAATTTGAACGTTAATAGTACAGAGAGCGCAGAGCAAAAAGTCAAATATCAAAAAATGTTTCTTGTTTTACATTTTACTAAATCAGCAATAATTCACCTATAATTCAATATACAAAATTTAGCTGATCATTTGAATTCGAAATGGAGTTTGTAACCATTCAGCCAAGGCACTCTGGGATCTATTTGCTGAGCGACTAATTTTTCTTCAAGATTTGTAAAGA
>JAHJQK010000204.1 GCA_018819135.1 Pseudomonadota bacterium
ATATCTGTAAAATATGTCAATGAAAATATCACTAAGCGGGCTACGTTTTTGTCGGGGTACGGTTTTACATCCCGTATTCCTTCAGCTTGTTCAGCAGCGTGCGGCGGTTGATACCCAGGATCTCGGCGGCCCGGGACCGGTTGCCCCCGGTTTCTTCCAACGTTTTAAGAATTAAGGCCCTTTCTACCTCCTCCAGGCTGATGCCCGACGGAAAGTCGAGCGTCTGACCTTCTTCTTTTCTGGATAAAACCTGAATAGGCGGTGGCAAATCAGCCGGGGCAATCACCTCTCCTCTGGCCATGATGACTGCTCGTTCGAGGCAGTTTTCCAACTCCCGAATGTTTCCCGGCCAATCATACCGGCTTAGCAAATCCATCGTCTTATTGGAAATTTCTTTTACTCCCTTTTGATTTTTATCCCGGTAGACCTCGAAAAAATGTTGGGCTAATGCCGGAATATCTTCCTTACGTTCCCGTAGCGGGGGGAGGGTGATGGGTACTACGTTTAACCGGTAAAAGAGGTCATCCCGGAAACGACCTTCTTTAACTTCCTGGGTCAAGTCTTTGTTGGTGGCCGCAATAACCCGGACATCAACCTTCAGAGTTTGGACGCTCCCCAAGGGTTCAAATTCCTTTTCCTGCAATACCCGCAAAAGTTTCATCTGCGTGGTTGGACTCATCTCTCCCACCTCATCGAGGAAGATCGTTCCCCGGTGAGCTAACTGGAACCTTCCATCGCGGCGGGCAATGGCTCCGGTAAAAGCTCCTTTTTCATGCCCAAAAAGCTCGCTCTCCAGAAGGGTTTCCGGCAGGGCGGAACAGGAAATCTTGATGAAAGGTTGACTTTTCCTGAAACTGTTGTGATGAATGGCGTTCGCCACCAGCTCTTTCCCCGTTCCGCTCTCTCCCAGAATCAGGATTGTCGCATCGGTTGGCGCAACCAGCGAGAGGGTATCAAAAAGCTCTCTCATTTTTCGGCTCTTGCCGATAATTTTGGAAAAATCGAATCGATCTCCCAAACGTTCTTTGAGGGTTAAGTTCTCTTCGCGGAGGTGATAAAGCTCCAGGGCTTTCTCGATCAGGATTTTCAGCTCTTCCAATGTCCAGAGGCTTCGTCAAGTAATCAAAAGCTCCGGCCTTGAGCGCTTCCACCGCCGTTTTCACCGAGGCATAGGCAGTCATGATTAAAACCGGGATCAGGGGGCTTATTTTCCGAATCTCATTCAGCGCTTCAATTCCGTCCATGGTCTTCATGCGGACGTCCAGGAGGACCAGGTCAAAAGGTTCCTGTTCTACGGCCCGGACCGCTTCTGAACCGTCGGCTGCCTCGGCCACCTCATACCCTTCATCTTTTAAAACAGCCCGCAGCATAATCCGGTGGCTCTCTTCATCGTCCACAACCAGTATTTTCGTTTTTTCCTTCATTCCTGCTCCCTCTGAATTCAGAGTTTCTCCAAATTTTTCACTCCCAACTCCGAACTCGGAACTCCGAACTTTTCGCTCACCGGTAGAGTAATCCGGAAAGTTGTTCCCATTCCTTCCTGGCTCTCTACAGCAATGTCCCCGCCATGGCTTTCTACGATTTGATGCACGATGGCTAACCCCAATCCTGATCCTTTCCGCTTGGTGCTGAAGAAAGGCTCGAAGACTTTCCCCAAATCCTCCCGGACAATCCCCCGCCCTGTGTCCATGATCGCTACTTCCAAAGCAGGCGGTTGGCTTATTCTTTTGAGGCTCACTTTGATTTTTCCTTCCCCTTCCATGGATTCTAAAGAATTTAAAAGGAGATTGAGAAAAGCTTGAGAGAACTGATCGCGATCCACCCTGGCCATTGGGAGGTTGGGTTCGTATGACTTTTCCACTGTAACTCCTTGGGAAGCCAATTCAGACTCTAAAAGCTTTAAGGAATAGTCCAAAATTTCCTCCAGGGCATGGGGTTCTCTGTGAGGCTCTTTCGGCCGGGCGAAATCTAAGAGTTCGGAGATCACACGGTTCAGTCGATCTACTTCTTTGACCATGATGGAGGCATATCCTTGTTCCTCTTCCTGGCCTTTCAAGCGGCGCATGAAATACTGGGCAAACCCCCGGATCGAACTCAAAGGATTTCGAATTTCATGGGCAACACCGGCAGCCAAGCGCCCCAGAGAAGCGAGGCGTTCACTGCGACGGACTTTTCCTTGCAGTTCTCGGATCTCCCTCAGGTCGCGTAGCAGCAGAACCAATCCCATTTCCCGACCTGTTTCGTCCTTCAACGGGGCAGCGCTAAGGCTTAGAGGAAACCGGCCTCCCGATGGAGGCTTAATCTCCACCTCCATATCTCGAATAATCATTTTTTTATCTTTAAGCAATGTCTCAATATCCAGGTCAAAAATATTGGAAATTTTTAAGCCTTTTAAATTTTTTTCTTCATCCCCTAAGAATTCTGCCGCTCTGCGGTTTAAGGTGACGATTTTCTTATCAATGTCAACCGATATCAACCCATCCGCCATGCTTTCTACCACATTTTCCGTGTAAGTCTTCATTTGGGCCAGCGTCCGGTCAACCAGGTAATAACTCTGCACGATAAAAATAAAATATAGGGCTCCCGTTCCCAGAACCACCAATATCGCCCCCATAAGAAAAGCATGTTGAATATCTTGCTTTCTGGCCTTTTCAAAAGTCCCTAAACGGAGGCGAAGAGAAATGATCTTATCTTTAGCCCACTGGTTCAGCGGTTCTTCCTTAGGGTCTAATTTCCTCTCGCTTTCGCGCAGCAAAGCCAAGGGGGTTTTGTAGGAAAGCGGGCGAAAGGGTTTAATCACTTCGAAAGTCCGTTCCCTACTCTGGGCGGGTTGATAGCGAGTGATCACCCCTCGCTCCTTTAAGAGGAGGGTTAAGGAAGACACGTCTTGAGTCTTTTCTCGGACTATTTTCTCCTTTGCTTCTCCCGCTGGACTCGAGACCAAGAGACTTCCTACTCCGTCAAAGAGGGAGATACCGGCAATACCTGGCTCTCGAGAGAGTTCTTCAGTTATTTTCTGAATGCGGGAAACATCCGGGGAGGCGGAAGGAAATTCTGCTCTCACCACCGCCTCAATGGCCCGGATAATGACCAAACCTTCTCGCAGGAGAGATTCTTCCACCCTTCCTCTCTCCCGGCTGATGTTGCGATAAGTGGAAACAGCAATGATGATCAGCAGGGTAAGCACAGTGGCCACGATGGTCAGGACGGGTAGATAAAGCGCTTTATAGCGTTTACCTTTTTTCACTTTATCATCCTAAGAAACTCTACGGGCTATAGAGCTGCATTAAGTTTCGGGGTACCCAGAATATGGAGGAGGGCCTCCAAACCGCCTCCAGAAAACTTCTTTCTTATTATAACCAGGAAATCATAATCAAGGAATCATTTTCCTGTTCGACCTTGGATAAAATTCCCTTCTTAGGCCTTCCTCCGCACAAGCCCTTCGCCCGATCCCTCCGTAACCAACAGTAACCCAGGAAGGGAAAAAGGTTGAAGGGCATAAAAAACAATGGTAACCTTTAAACTCAATCTTAGTAAAAAAGAAAGGAGGATTGAAAATGGGTCCTCTGAGGCGCAAACAAGCTATCTTATGGGGTCTGGCTTTTTTCCTATGGGTAAGTGAGGGATTCCATCCCGCCTTCGCTCTTACCGAAGATGAAAAGAACAATGTAGCGATTTATCAAAAAGCCAGTTCCAGCGTGGTCAACGTCATAAGCACAGTGATAACGCGGGATTTCTTTTTAAACCCCATCCCCCGCGAAGGAAGCGGCTCCGGTTCGATCATCGACACCCGTGGCCATATCCTGACCAACAATCACGTCATCCGGGATGCCCAAAAACTGGAAGTTACCCTGTTCGATGGGAGCAAATGGCCCGCGAAATTGGTGGGAACGGATCCGGATACTGATTTAGCCGTGATTAAAATCAACCCCCCACTGGAAAAAATGAAACCTCTTTCTTTTGGAGACTCTAAAAAACTTCAGGTTGGACAAAAAGTTTTAGCGATCGGCAATCCTTTCGGTTTGGGCCTCACGCTTACCACGGGAATCATTAGCTCTTTGGGCCGAACTATCCGTTCCGAAGTGGGCACGACCATTGAAGATGTCATCCAGACCGATGCTTCCATAAACCCCGGAAATTCTGGAGGTCCATTGCTCAACTCCGAAGGCGAGATCATCGGAGTTAACACGGCGATTCTCAGTCCCACTGGGGTAAGCGTGGGCATCGGTTTCGCCATTCCGGTGAACACAGCCAGGCGAATCTCTTCGGAACTCATAGCCAAAGGTTTTGTTTCCTACCCGTATCTCGGCGCGGTGGTCCACACGATTATCCCGCAGTTTGCCAAAGCACTGGGGTTAAAGTCCGAGAAAGGGGCCATGGTTGTTGAAGTAACTCCGGGCGGACCGGCGGACAAAGCCGGCCTGAAAGGAGCCAATAAGCAGGCGCAGATCGGCAATTTTATTCATCCGGTAGGCGGAGATATCATTATCCAAGCGGATAAGTCAGAAGTCAACGCGGCGGAAGAATTGATTAAATATCTTCGGGACCGCAAGATCGGGGATGTAGTTACTTTAAAAATCATCCGTGATGGAAAAATTCGGGAGGTGAAGGTTACCTTGCAGGAAAGGCCAAGAGATTTTCGTCGTAAACAATAGCCAAGCAGGGGCACAATCATCGTGCCCTTACATCAGATGCCAGGCCCTGCACCGCATGGTGTACAGGACAGGCGCGCAATCCCGCAAAGCGCGGGACAGATGGACTTTTTACGGAGCCATCTGAATTTACTTCATCGAAAACCCGCCGTTTATGGAAATTGTCTGGCCGGTGATCCAGGAGCAGCGGGCGGAGCAGAGAAAAACGATCATACTGGCCACATCCCCTACTTCCCCGAGGCGTTTGATAGTATACACCTGCAGCCACTTCTTTTCTAATTCGGGTGTGAGGAAAGCAGTCATCGGCGTGTGAACGAAAGCCGGGGCAACGGCATTGACGGTAACGTTATGACGGCCTAAACTCTTGGCCAAAGATTTGGTCAGAGAAATCACTCCTCCCTTGGAGGCCGCATAGACTTCCAGTCCTTTTTCCCCGGAGACTCCGGCCTCGGAAGCAATGTTTACGATTCTCCCGCTGTTCTTTTGTCGTAAGATCGGCATCACCGTCTTACAACTATGAATCGTGCCGATCAGATTAATATCCAAGATTCGCTGCCACTCTGCCCTGGGGGCATTTTCCAGAGGGCGCATCCCTCCACCCACGCCGGCACTATTGACCAAAAAATCTATAGTCCCAAAATGGAAAACCGCGTCTTCCACCATCTGGACGACTCGTTTTTCATCGGTTACGTCGCAATAAAACCTTTTTACCTTTCCCCCCATCCCCTCTAAAAATTTTACGGTCTTTTCGATCTTCTCTTGATTCACGTCGGCGATTAAAACTTTGACCCCTTCCTGAACGAAAAACTCCGCGGTCTTCTCCCCAATTCCTGAGGCTCCTCCCGTTACGATGGCGATCTTATCTTTCAGATATAGATCCATTCTGCACTCCTCCCTGCTTTTTAACCATTTAGCCCTTTGAAAAATTGGCTGAACTTCAATACAAAATGCAAAATTTAAAATGCCAATTCGGCTTTTCCATTTGACTCATGTTGCTGTTAAGCACAGCTTATATCGTGGCTCGGGGGCCAGGGGGCTGAGCGCCGGCAGCATCGGCCGGGAGAAAACCTTGCAGGAAGGGATTGGCTGGGTTTCCGCATATTGAGGCGG
>JAHJQK010000205.1 GCA_018819135.1 Pseudomonadota bacterium
TCGCATAAATAATGGAACGGGCATTGGCACTGCTTTAAACCCCCTCACCTTTATCCTCTCCCCCTGATTAGGGGGAGAGGGGAGGGTGAGGGGGCGTAATAAATTAATCAATGTTCCATTACTTTTGCGAAGCTCAATAACCATTATGGCGCTATGAATAATAAGGAGAAAATGTGCTAAAGATGCTCTTTACGCCCATCAAAATCAACCGGATGGAACTGAGAAACCGTATCGTCATGTCGGCCATGCATTTTCTTCCTCGCCCGTCCGCTCAAAATTCACCGGTGAGACGCCGCGGGAACTCAGCATTCCGGAAATCAAGCAAGTGCAGCGGAATTATGCCCTGGCTGCTGGACGCCTGAAGCGCGCGGGGATCGATGCCGTGGAGGTGATTGCCTCGGCGGGGGAGCCGTCGGGCTGGAAACCGCCCTTTTTCTGGCCCGGAAAGGAACCCTCCATCCCGACACTCTGCATTTTTTGATGTTCAACCAGGCCGAGAGTTTTCCGACCTTACAAGTACTCCTTTACCAGGGGCTAAAAAAAATCACCGTAGTGGAAATGCTGAAAACAATCGGACAGGACATCGGCCCCAGCACCCGCTGGACGATCCGTCAGGACCTCGCTCGTCATTCCGTTAAGACCTTGACCAGCGCCAACGCTAAGGAAATCACCGCCGAAGGTGTGATCATCGATCGCGAAGGAAATGAAATCCTTATCCGGGGGAATACCGTCGTCATTGCCACCGGGACCAGGGCAGTAAACGACCTTTATGAAAGGCTCAAGGAACGAGTGCCGGAGATTTTCCTGATTGGGGACGCCAAAGCCCCGCGCAAGGCCCTGGAAGCTGTAGCCGAGGGCTTGGCGGTTGGAAGGACCGTATAAGTGATTAGGGTGAGTGTCAGTGATTAATATCAGTGCTTTTTCCACTCACACGCACACTCACACTGACACTATTTAAACTGCAACGACTTCCTTCACTTCTGGAATCTGGGCTTTGAGGCGGGCTTCTATGCCCCGCTTTAAGGTAAGTTGAGACATGGGACATGAGCCGCAAGCCCCCACCAATTTCACCTTAACCACCCCTTCCTGTACATCGATTAATTCGACATTCCCTCCGTCCGCCTGCAAAAAAGGGCGGATCTCTTCGATCGCTTTTTCCACTTTTTCCCGCATCGGTATCTCCTTATAAATACCGCGCCAGTGATAGTTTGAGTGTGAGTGTCAGTAATTTTCAAATTGCTGACGCCAATACTCACCACTGACACCATTTTTTATTCCGGGACGCAAGCCTCCACCGGGCAAACATCGGCACAGGCAGCGCAGTCTGTACATAATTCAGGATTGATCTGATATTTGGGATCCCCTTCGCTAATCGCCTCGGCCGGGCATTCTTCCTTGCAGGTTCCGCACATGATACAATCGTCCGTGATTTTGTGGGGCATCTTCCCTCCTCCTTCAAACTTTGATTTTGGCGTTAAGCTCTTCTACAATCTCATTGACATCCTTGTTATGCATCCGGGCTCCGAAGTCAATCGTTTCCATACGGGAACTCGGACAAGTAAAACAGCCCTTGCCAAAATGCTTTTGAAAAACTTTCCGGGCCATGGGATATTTATCGAGGACTTCTCCGATGTTCATTTCCTTGTCGATCTTTCGCTTCCCTTCCCGCATGCTTCCCCAACCTCCTCCAAGCTAATTTTCTCCTCCCAGAAAAAATTCATTCCCCGGACACCTGATCCCTGCCCTCCCGCCCGGGTTACGAGCCAGTCTCCCTGCGCAAAGGGGAAAGATCCGGTTCCTTCTGCAATGATCATCCTGCCGCGATTGCTTTGCCCTACCCTATCACTATGGATTACCGGAAAAATGATCTAAATCATGTTTGATAAACCCGTAAAAAGTCCGAAAAGCCGTCACTCCTGCGCAAGCGGTCCCGCCTGCGGCGGGATGGCTTCCCGCTTTCGCGGAATGACGAAAATGGGACAAAAAGGACCTTTTACGAATCCATCATCATTCAATTTCTGAAAATTGGGGAAAAAATTTAATCTGTGTTTATCTGCGTTTATCCGCGTCCTATAATAATTTTTTGACTTGCGGCTCTGCCGCGTTGCGTCCTTTGTGGTTTAAAAAAGTGCCTTGATGGCTGCCTCAAATACCCGTTTATGGGTTAACCCGATAAATCTCCGGCAAATCTGGCCCTTACGGTCGATCAGGAATGTTATGGGGATCCCTTGAATCGGCCCCATACCTGGAATGTTATTGAAAACCTCCAGGACTTCGTCATTGCCCATCAGGTTGACGTATTGCACCCCCATCTTATCCAGAAATCTCTGGACATCAACGGGATTACCCCGGTCCAGGGAAATTCCGATGACCTCCAATCCATCTTTCTTATATTCGCTGTAAAGTTCATTGAAATAGGTAATCTCTTCCCGGCAGGGCGGGCACCATGTTGCCCAAAAATTGAGGAGGATCACTTTGCCCCGGAAATCTGCAAAATTTACCTTTTCCCCTTTCAGATCCAAGAGGGTGAAAGATGGAACCATCAAATCCTCTCCCACGCACTCAATTCTCTTAGGCTTGTCCGCGGAAATATCAAATAAGCCGAAAGCCAGGGCCAAAAAAATAAAGAGCACACCGGAAATGATTAATATAAATTGCTTTGATTTCATTTTTTTCATCATAATCGATATCGCCCAAAAAATGCAATCCGGTATCCGGGCTTTCTTAGATGATCGAACAAGAAAGTATTACCCTACGCCTATCTTCTTTTTGTAAAAAGACGGATAAGAAAGCGGTCTGCCGATTGAATATTTCAGCGGTGCGGGATGGGTTAAGAGCTTTATTCCCCTTCAGAGATTTTTTGTAAAAACTTCGGCTTCAGAATGAAAATCTTTCCTTTGACAGGCTTGATAATCTTGGTTTTGGTGAATCGGCTCATGACCCGGATGGTTGTCTCCACAGTTGTTCCGGCCATGTCGGCCAGGTCCTGCCGGGTGAGGGAAAGGTTGAGTAGGGTCCCCCCCTCCGCGGGTGTGCCCAATTTATCGGCTAACTTTAGCAGAATATTGGCGATACGTTGTTCCACCCGGTCCACGGCCAGGCTTTTGATGGCGGCGTGAGCTTCGCGCAGTTGCCGGCCCAATTCCATGATCATCTCCGTGGCCACAAAAGGGTGTCGCCCAAAAAAATATAAAAAATCTTTCCGGGAAAGTTTCAGAATGATCGAGGGCTCCATCGCTTGGGCCGAAGTGGCATAGGGTTTGCGGTCAAAGAGAGAAGCTTCCCCAAACATATCCCCGGGAGCGAAGACCTGCAGGATCACATCTTTGCCGGTATTCGAGTGCTTGACCAGTTTCACTCTTCCTTCTTTGACAATATGAAACCACTCCGGCCCATCGCCCTCAAAAAAGATGTAGTCATCCCGCTGGTATTTTTCCTCGATAAAAAGCCGACTGATTTCTCCCTGGGTGGCTTCCGAAACCGAGGAGAAAAAAATTGATTTTTTTAAAATTGGCAGTCGATCCATAAGCCCTCGCTCACCGGTAAGCCAAAAATTGGCTTAATTTTTATTCTAAAACGAGGGGGGGTTTTTATGCAATAAATTTTCTCGATAGGGAGCGATCTTTCTTGAGGATGCGCTGGCAGCGGGGGCAATAAAAACTCGACCTTCCGCCAACTTTTTCCCGTAGGATGGATGTACCGCAGCTCCGGCAGGCTCCTCCCTCTCTCCCGTAAACCCGAAGTAATTTTTGAAAGCCTCCGGCAGACCCATTGGCATCCACATAGGTACGGACGGAGGTCCCCCCGGCTCGAATGGCCCCGCGCAAGACTTGGCGCAGAGCATAGTAGAGCCGGCGGAGGATTTTGTCTTCCAGCACCTCAACCCTCTGCCGGGGATGAATTTGCGCCCGATGCAGGGCCTCATCCGCATAGATATTGCCCACTCCGGCTAAGAAGTGCTGGTCCAGAAGCATGGGTTTGATCGCCCGGCGCTTGGAACGGACGCGGGCGGCGAACTCCATCGCTGAGATTTCCAAAGGTTCAGGCCCCAAATCAGCGAGCGAATCCAAGTTCCCCCCCGCCCCGCTTTTCTCCACGGAAAGCCTGCCGAATTGGCGCGAATCCAGGAAACGAAGCTGCCAAGGGTGGCCTCGAAAGGAAAAAACTACATGCGTCTGCTTCTCCATGGGAGCATGGCTTGGGACCCACCTGAGCCCACCGGTCATGCGCAAGTGGATCAGCAAGGTATTCCCCCTGCTCAGGCGGATGATGATATTCTTTCCCCGTCGTTCCACAAAGAGAATTCTTCTCCCCTCCAGGGAAGAGGCGAAAAACTGGGGCGATTCTTGAACGCATTTATTTAGGTTCACGGCGACCTTGGAAAATTTTAGATGGGTTATTTTAGCCCTAAGTCCGCGAACAATGGTTTCCACTTCTGGTAGCTCGGGCATAAAGAATTCCCTTGTATTATGAGTCCCTTTCGAATGAATTGGATTTGTTTCGGATTTCGATATTCAGATTTCGGATTTTTCCATGAACCTTTTTGGTTCCGGCTACGCCGGGTTAGGAATGATGGCTCTTGGCAAAGAACGGGGTTTCAAAATGGGGTATGGGGAATCTCCCTTCGCCTACGGCGCCCGAGCAAAGCCCGGAAAGCCAAGCTTCCGATACCTACCATGAAGAAAAGGCTGGCGGCGATTATCCAATAGGCATCCAGCGTTCCCCTATCGATCTTATTCACTAAAAGAGAATAAAACAGGGCACTGGGAACCTGCGCGATGCAAACCAACGGAATGAACTCCCAGTAGGCCAAGACCGTTAGGCCCGCGGCGTAACTGACCACATCGAAAGAAATCACCGGGAGGAAGCCGAAAAGAAGGATGATATATTTTTCATACCGTTTCAGGGTGGCATCCGCCGCTTCCAGGTGTACTTTATTCACCATGTGCTGAACTACCGGCCGACCCAGGGTTTTCGCGATGCCGAAACAGACGATCGACCCTAAGACCGCGCTGCTCCAGGACAAAAGAGTTCCCCAAACGGGACCGAAAGCTAAGGCGTTCACTACGAAGATGGGAAAGGCAGGGAGAAAAAGGATTACGGATTGAGCGATCATCAAGAAGGCGGAAATCAGCGGCGCCCAAAAGCCGAAAGAAAGAATAAAGGTTTTGAGGCGGCCGATGTTACCCTGAAAGGCCATCCCGTTCATAAAAGCCCAATTCTGGGGCCAATGGATAAAAAGGTACAGCAACCCGGCGATGATACCGCCGATTGAGCCGACGAGGAAAACGATGACGAAAATTCTCTTCAAACCGCCATCTCCAGCTTTTTCCCCTTCAGGTCGCCAATCGTTTCCACACCCATAAGATCTCTCCCAGATGGTACCCAAATTGAACCAGTTCCCATCCTTTTTTCCCTTCTTCATTAAAAACATCCCGGATGATATCCGCTGTTTCTCTTCTCCTCCCTCTGATTACCCCATACTATAAAATGCCTGCGTTCCGCCGAAGACTGCTGCTTCCCCCAGCTCTTCTTCAATCCTCAGGAGCTGATTATATTTGGCCATCCGATCGCTGCGGCTGGCTGAACCGGACTTAATCTGCCCTACGTTCGTGGCCACGGCCAGGTCGGCAATGAAGGAATCTTCCGTCTCTCCAGAGCGATGAGAGACAACGGCCGTGTATTTGGCCCGTTTGGCCATCGCGATCGCTTCCAGGGTCTCTGAAACCGTCCCGATTTGGTTCAACTTGATTAAGATCGAGTTGGCCACTCCTCTCTCGATTCCTTTGCGGAAAATTTTGGGGTTGGTCACGAAAATATCATCCCCGACGATCTGGACCCGCTTGCCCAGGCGCCGAGTTAATTTCTCCCAACCTTCCCAGTCATCCTCCGCCAGGGCGTCTTCCAAAGATTTTATGGGGTACCGTTCCAGAAGGTTTTCGTAAAAATCGATCATCTCTTCGCTGGAAAATTTTTTCTCTTTTCCGGTTTTGAAAATATACCCCCCGCCTTGATAAAAACCGCTGGCCGCTGAATCCAGGGCTAAAAAAACATCCTGGCCCGGTTTGTAGCCGGAGAGGGTAATTCCTTCTACGATTAACTGCAGGGCTTCTTCGTTCGATTTCAAGCGCGGAGCGTAGCCTCCTTCATCCCCCACCGAAGTGCTGTACCCCTTTTTTTTCAGGATCTGGCGCAACTGCTGGAAGATCTCCGCCCCCATCCGCAGGGCTTCCGCAAAATTCTTCGCTCCAGCCGGAACCACCATGAACTCCTGGATATCCAAGGCATTGTCCGCATGGGCGCCCCCGTTGATGAAATTCATCAGAGGCACGGGAAGCTCTCGAGCTCCGGCCCCTCCTAAATAGCGATAGAGGGGAATTCCCAGCGCCTGTGCCGCCGCGCGGCAAGCGGCCATGGAAACGCCGAGGATCGCATTGGCTCCGAGCTGCGATTTGTTTTCCGTTCCATCTATTTCAATCATGCGGCGATCCAAAGTTATCTGATCCAGGGCTTCCAATCCGATTACCCCGGGGGCGATGATCTTGGCTACATTTTCCACGGCTTTGTGCACCCCTTTGCCCTGGAAGCGCTGCGGATCCCCATCCCTGAGTTCCAGTGCTTCCCTTTCGCCGGTAGAGGCTCCGGAAGGGACGGCCGCTCTCCCCATTGCTCCCCCGGAGAGATAGACTTCCACTTCTACCGTAGGGTTTCCGCGCGAGTCCAATATTTCCCTGGCCTTGACCTCAACGATTTTGGCCATTTCCGGCGTCTCCTTTCTCATCCTTTCTTTTACCACCCTTTTCCATCTATCCCATGATGGGCATCTGCCTTTTTTCTCTTTGGCCACAACCGATAATACCACGTTGGCACCCGGACATGGGAGGGACATTCATGATGCGGAGATAGGGGTTTGATATCAAGCACGGGGGTGCCATTCACCGCATCCAACCCTTGGACCCGCAGGATATTTTTTTTGCGCCGCACTAACTTCACCTGGGTCAGACCGATGGGATTAGGGCGGTATTGGGTACGGGTGGAAAAGATTCCAACCAAGGGAAGGTCCTGGCGCGATTTGGGATGAATCTTTTTTAATTCTCTCGCCGGCTTGCGCAGTCGACTCAGCCAGAAAAGGATCAGCAGGTGGGAGTATTCCTCCACCCCCTCCAGCGCCTCTTCATACTTCGGTTCGAGGATGATTTCCGACACCACCGATTCCCATCCTGCCCGCTTCATCTCGCGCACAGAGTTCTTTACTTTTCCGATGGGTTTTAAGGTGATTCTCTTCAATCGCCCAATCCTTCCCTCGTTTTCTTTTCAATTTTTAAAAATTTTTCTTCCCGGCCAGTTCAATATACCACCCTAAATCACCTGTTTCAATATGAAACCACATAGGCCGCAAAGACTTCTCCAGAAAGACTTGACAACCATTCCTCGGGCGTCTATTCTCATCAATAGGATAAAGAAAACGATTGCAGGAACGAAAAGGAGAAAACCATATGAAGGACGTGCAGGAGCAGGAAGTAGCCCAGATCAATATGAAACGGATCCAGGAAGGAGCTTTTTTGATCGTTCAGGCGCAGGACCGCAAAAACGTGATGACGATCGGCTGGGCCATGTTCGGGTATATATGGCGAAGATCTACTATGATGGTCGCGGTCAGAAATAGTCGCTTTACTCACGGCATCATTGAAGAAGCCGACAGTTTTTCGGTCAGCATTCCGACCGGAAATATGCAAAAAGAAATCAATTTCTGCGGCTCCAAGTCAGGAAAGGAGTTTGATAAATTCAAGGAGTGCCGCTTCGGAACCATAAAAGCAAAGAAAATAAATTCCCCAATTCTGGAGATTCCTGGATACCATTATCAATGCCGTATTATTTACAAAACCCCCATGGACCCGAGGTTCCTGGCCCATGACCTGGCGCCAATCTACCCCGCAAAAGATTACCACACCCTTTATTTCGGAGAGGTCACAGCCTGTTCTCTTATGGAATGATCTTAAATCACCTCATTATTAACCCTCGGCCCCAGAACGGTGAAAATGCACCTCCCTGGCCCCTGGTATTTAAAAAAGAGAGGTGAACGATGAGGAAGTTATCTTGATAAAAGGTCCTCCTTGACGGCGCAGCATCACGACAAAATACTGACCCAGGATCAAGTGGAAAGGCGTATCCTGCACGGGTTTTCCTGCGAGTGGGCAAAGGCCCTGTGGCTTTTAAATTCTTGCCACCGGGAAAAAATACGTCTTCCCCTGTTTAGTCTCCGGGACATGAAAAACCGCTGGGGTTACTGGTCAGGGGAAAAGCGGGAGATCTCCTTGAGCCGAACTCTTGTCCTGAACCATCCTTGGGATGCGGTGCGGGAAGTCCTCCTGCATGAAATGGCCCATCAAATGGCCGAAGAAGTGTTGGGTGCCCACCACGAACCACCTCACGGCCCCCAATTCCAACTGGCTTGCCACCTCCTCCGGGCCAATCCCAAAGCCTCAGGAAATTACCGCCCTTTGGATGAACGGATTTTCAGGGAAACATCCTCTGCTGCCGATAAAATACTGCTGCGGGTCAAAAAACTTCTGGCCCTGGCTGAGAGTCCTGACCGGCACGAAGCGGATGCAGCCATGGCCAAAGCCCACGCCTTGATTGCCAAGCACAATATCGACCAATGGAAAAGGGAGGAGGAGCGAGATTTAGCCAGCGTTTTCTTGGGCCAGCCCGCTTGGCGTCATTTCCCCGAAGATTATTCCCTGGCCAATTTGTTACTGGACTTTTATTTCGTAGGCGGGATTTGGGTCTCGGCCTATACGCCGATAAAAGGGAAAATGGGCAGGGTTTTGGAGATCAGCGGCACCCTCCCCAACATAAAACTGGCCCATTATGTCCACGATTTTGTACGCCAGTTTATCCGTTCTCAGTGGGTAGCCTACAATCACGATAAAGGATTAAACCGCCATCGCCAAACTGATTTTGCCTTGGGTATCATCGAAGGCTTTCGTTTGAAACTCGAATCCACCAAGGCTGAAAGGGAAAGGAATCCCAACCCGTTCACCCTGCAGAAGATGGAAGATCCCTTTTTAAAAAAATACCTCTCCTATCGCTACCCGCATACCGCCAAAGTCAGAGCGGGAATTTCCCTGCGGGACATCAAAATAATGAAAGAGGGGAGGAAAGTGGGTAAAACCCTGGTAGTTTTTAAAGCGATCGTGGATCAAAGCAAGACCAGAGGGTTGATGATCGGATCATAATAGGAATTCATGGCGAGCCGGGAGAAGTAACGGTGAGAAGAAGACCGGTTTCAACCTTGGCATCGGAGAGGATTCCGTCGTCCCAAGGGATCTCAGGAGGCTTCGGTGCCGGGCCGGATACCGTCCCAGCATTTGAGACATAGGTCCCCCTTCGGAATTCCTAAAGCCTTTACGAATTGATCAATACTATTGTATTTGACCGAGTCGGCGCCGATTTGGTTGGCCATCCAGACCTCTAATTCCTGCAACTGCGGCAATGAAGTGATGTCCCCGGATCGAAAAAATTGCCGGGCGGCCAGTTCCTCGTAAGAACGGGTGGAAATACCGAAGTCGCAAGGATACATGAGCGGGGGGCAGGCAATACGTACATGGACTTCTTTAGCCCCTGCTCTTTTTAGATCCCGCACCTTGTGGAGGATCTGAGTCCCCCGAACGATCGAATCATCACAGAGGGCAATCCGCCTGTTCTCCACGGCATAACGGAGAACCGAAAGCTTGCGTTTGGCCATCTTTTCCCGAGCATTCTGGGTTGATTGAGTATAACTGCGGTCAGCATAACGGTTATAGAGAAAAACATCCTGATAATTAACACCGGAACGCTTATGGTAGCCGAGGGCATGGCCGATTCCGGACATGGGAACGGGCGCTACGATGTCCGCGTCCAGCCCTCCTTCTTCTATGTCTCGCTGGGCCAGGCTTTGCCCCAAGTTGTTGCGGGCCTCCTGAACAAAGAGGCCATCGATGATGGAATCGATGCTGGCGGTATACGCCCATTCGAAAGCGCAGTGGGCCTTGCGGGCAGAAGCGAGTTGTTGCAGGGTTTGAAATCCTTTATTCTGGACCAGGACGATTTCACCCGGTCGCACATCCCGCACAACGTCCATTTCCAGATTATGCAGAGCTCGTGACTCCGAGCTCACCGCATACCTGTTGGCGTCCTTCCCAAGGATGAGAGGCCGGTATCCGTACACATCCCGAGTGGCGTAGATGCCCTCCTGGGTCAGAACGACCAAAGAGTAGGCTCCGATGATCTTGCGGGAGAGATCACCGATGCCGGAGACGATATCTCCGGCCTCGATAATAATTTTGGCAATTACCTCGACATTATAGCTGCGGTAGAAAGCATGGCCGCGATCTTTCATCCCCTCAATGAGCTCGCCGGCGTTAATGATATTACCGCTGAAAGCCACGGAAATTTCGCCCATTCTTGATTGCCACATCACCGGCTGACGTTCCCTCAGACTTACGTGACCGATGCCCTTGGTTCCGGTCAAGATCCGCAATTCAGGGCCGGGAAAAGTATTGCCCACCTTGCCATAGTGGGTAATTTGATGGATTTTCCCGTCGAAAGTGGCCATACCGCAATATTCCTGGCCCCGGTGCTGCAAAAAATCAATCCCCTGATAGATGTCCTCGACACAATCCGCAGAGGAACAAATTCCAAAGATACCGCAGTTCTCTTGCACGGATTTCATCTCTCGATAACCTCTCCATTAGAAATGCAGAATACAGGAGTCGTACAACTCCCCAATCTCACCTCACAACTTTCGTTTCTCTTACTTGATATCCGCATGGTAGTTCTGCAACGATTTTGCCCGGCCGTGGCCCTTCCGGACGGCAGCAATCCCTTTCGCCGCCGCAACGGCCGCGGCAATCGTAGTGATGTAGGGAATCTTATACTTAATCGCGGCCTTGCGGATGTAAGAATCATCGTACGTGCCCAGTCTCCCGATCGGGGTGTTGATGACCAGTTGAATTTCCCCGTTTTTGATTCCATCGACAATGTTGGGTCGCCCCTCGTGCATCTTGAGAATGGGTTCGGATTCAATCCCGTGTTTGTTCAGGAATCGGCACGTTCCGTTGGTAGCTTTGATCTTGAAACCGAGTTTTTTTAACTCCCGGGCAACTTCCAGAGCCCCCCCTTTTTCTTTATCATTTGTCGTAATCAGGACCGTTCCTTGGGCGGGAAGGATCGGCTGGGCGGCTTCTTCCGCCTTGAAAAAGGCCAGGCCGAAGGAATCGGCCAGTCCCAGGACCTCTCCCGTGGAGCGCATCTCCGGCCCAAGAACCGGGTCAACCTCCGGAAACATGTTGAATGGGAAAACGGCCTCCTTAACGCCAAAATGGGCAAATGATTGGGGTTTGAGGTTTAACTGGGATAATTGTTTTCCCAGCATGATCTGAGTGGCGATGCGGGCCATGGGTATGTTGCATACCTTGGAAACAAGAGGAACGGTTCGGGAAGCCCGGGGATTCGCTTCCAGAATATAGACCACATCATTGGCGATGGCGTACTGAATATTCATCAGCCCCACCACTTTGAATTCGATGGCGATTTTTTTCGTGTACTCATGAATCGTATCGAGATGCCGGTGGGGGATGCTGATCGGCGGAATCACACAGGCGGAATCTCCCGAATGGATGCCGGCCAGTTCGATATGTTCCATGACCGCGGGTACAAAAGCATCGGTACCATCGGCGATGGCGTCTGCCTCGGTCTCAATGGCATTTTCCAGGAATTTATCGATGAGAATCGGGCGCTCGGGAGTCACGCCCACAGCTGCGGTCACGTATTTCTTGAGCATTTCCTCGTCATAGACCACCTCCATGCCCCGTCCGCCAAGGACATACGAAGGCCTCACCATCAACGGGTAGCCGATCCGTTGGGCAATTTGAATGGCTTCATCCAGGGTGCTGGCCATTCCGGATTCGGGCATCGGAATGCCCAGACGGCCCATCATCTGGCGGAACCGGTCGCGATCTTCAGCGAGATCGATGGTTTCCGGGGAGGTACCGATGATCCTGACCCCTGCCCGGCCCAGCTCATTGGCGATGTTCAAGGGGGTCTGACCGCCAAATTGAACGATAACCCCTTCAGGCTTTTCTTTCTGGTAAATACTCAGCACATCCTCTACGGTGAGGGGCTCAAAATACAGTTTATCGGAGGTGTCATAATCTGTGGAAACGGTCTCCGGATTGCAGTTGACCATAATGGACTCATAGCCCTCATCCCTCAAGGCAAGAGCGGCATGGACGCAACAGTAATCAAATTCAATCCCTTGGCCGATGCGGTTGGGCCCTCCACCTAGAACCATAATCTTTCGTCTATTGCTCACCCCAACCTTATCCGGCCCATTATACGTGGAGTAGTAATAGGCTGCGTTCTTTACCCCGCTTACCGGCACGGCTTCCCAACTCTGGTTTACGCCTAACCCGGTACGCCGTTCTCGAATATCTTTTTCCGGAATGCTGAGGAGCAGGGAAAGGTAACGGTCCGAGAACCCATCCTTCTTCGCCTGTTTTAGTAAATCATCGGGCAGGTTTTTACCTTTGTGCAGGAGGATCTTTTCCTCCAGTTCCACCAGCTCTTTCATCTGCTCGATGAACCAGGGCTTGATGTAAGTCTTCTTGTAAAGAGCCTCGATAGAGGCTCCCTTCCTTAAGGCCTCATACATGATAAATTGCCGCTCACTCGACGGTTCGGCCAGAAAATCCATCAGTTCATCGAGCGACCTATTATGGAAATCCTTGGCAAAGCCGAGGCCGTAGCGGCCTTTCTCCAGGGAACGGATCGATTTCTGGAGGGCTTCTTTGTAATTCTTACCGATCGACATGACCTCGCCGACGGCCCGCATCTGCGTACCCAGCTTGTCTTCGGCACCGGAAAATTTTTCGAAGTCCCAGCGCGCAAACTTGACCACCACATAGTCCCCCGAGGGAGTGTATTTATCGAGCGTTCCCTCCCGCCAGTAGGGGATCTCATCGAGGGTCAGGCCGGCAGCCAGCATGGAAGAAATCAGGGCAATGGGAAAACCCGTTGCTTTGGAGGCCAGGGCAGAGGAACGGGATGTCCTGGGATTGATCTCGATCACCACCACCCGACCGGTTTCTGGATGATGGGCAAACTGGATATTCGTTCCGCCGATCACTTGGATGGCTTCAACAATGTCGTAAGAGTATTTTTGCAGCTTCTTCTGGAGTTCGGAATCGATGGTCAGCATCGGGGCCGTACAATAAGAGTCGCCCGTATGCACCCCCATGGCGTCTACATTCTCGATAAAGCAGACGGTAATCATCTGATTTTTGGCGTCACGGACCACTTCCAGCTCGAGCTCCTCCCAACCAAGAACTGATTCTTCAACGAGGATCTGTCCTACGAGACTGGCCGATATCCCGCGGCTGGCCACTGTACGCAGCTCTTCAAGGTTGTAAACCATCCCGCCGCCTGTTCCCCCGAGGGTGTAAGCTGGGCGGATTACGACCGGGTATCCGAGCTGAGCGGCGATCTCTTCCGCTTCCTCCACGCAGAACGCCGGCGCGCTTTTGGGCATGGCGATACCCAGCCGGTTCATGGTTTCTTTGAAAGCAATGCGATCCTCGCCGCGTTCGATGGCATCAACCTGAACACCGATCACTTTCACTCCGTATTTGGCAAGTACGCCTGCGCGGGAGAGTTCGGCAGTGAGGTTCAGGCCGGTCTGACCGCCCAGATTCGGCAAGATAGCATCCGGTCTTTCGTTTTCGATAACCTCGGTTAAAGTTTGAAGATTGAGTGGCTCGACATAAGTTGCATCAGCCATTCCCGGGTCGGTCATGATGGTTGCCGGATTCGAATTTACCAGGACAATCTTATAACCCAGTTTCCGTAGAGCCTTGCAGGCCTGGGTACCCGAGTAATCGAACTCGCATGCTTGTCCGATCACGATGGGGCCGGATCCAATAATCATTATTATTTTTAGGTCATCCCGCCGGGGCATACAATTTCCTTTCTTCCTTCTCCATTCATTCCTTAAAAGCTTTGCTTTTAACAAGTTGAATTATTTAAGGAAGGAGCCTGGGTGTCAAGTAAAAAATGATTTAAAATATGTCAAGCTGATACAATATTGATGGTCTCGTAAAAAGTCAGAAAAGCCGTCACTCCTGCGAAAGCAGGAGTCCAGAACTATTTGAATTAACTGGATTCCCGTTTTCACGGGAATGACAAAACGTAGTCTTTTTTCAAAGAGCTAAAGTGTTACGATTTTTAAAATTTTTCCCGCTTTGAATTTCACTCCCAAGCCTTTTCCAAAAATTGCGAGAAAGCCTCTAACCCCTGGATTACATCGGCCCCTAAGTGAACTCGAACGACTCTCCGGCCATGTTTCTTAAGAGCCTCCAAATCTCCTAAAGCCTGGGCGTGTTTAAAAAGGCCGAAGGTATAAGAAGTCCCCGGAACCGGTGCATCCTCGGCATCATCGGCAGTCAGTTGGAAGAAAAAGCCTGTATTCGGGCCTCCTTTATGAAACTGTCCTGTAGAATGCAAGAAACGAGGGCCATAGCCCAAGGTGGTAGCTAATCCCCTCCGCCGTAAGTGCTTGCGGATGGTCTGAAGGGCCTGGTTGATGGGTGGTTCTTCCGGCAAATAAGCTTGCAGGGCGAAAAAATCGCCCGGCCGTGCCTGAGCCAGAAAGGTTCGGAGAAGATCCTGGGGGTTTAAGGCTTCTTCTATCGCAAAAAAGCTCAGGGGACCTTCTTGACTGGTGGGCATCATTGTAGGCAGCTTCTTCTCCTGACTGACCTGGTCAAGTAGGCGGTTCGTATTGTCCTTGCTCTCCTGGACATTCGGTTGGTCAAAGGGGTTGATCTTCAGGATAGCTCCGGCAGTGGCAGTGGCCATCTCCCAGCGGAAGAATTCCTGGGCCAAATCCAGACGGTCATCCATCTGGATGGATACTAAAGGCTGGCCAGCTTTCGGTAACTTTTTCACAAGCTGTTCAAGCTCCTCATCCTTTTCATCTTTTAGCCGTATGTAGATAAATAGCCGATCCTCGCCATATTCCGACAGAGCGCCAAGTGGTTCATTGTTCACCGGTAGAATCCCTTTACCCTCCTTACCCGTGCTTTCTGCCAGGAGTTGTTCCAACCATAACCCCAAAGTGGCGATGGATTCCGGCATCAATAAAGTTAACTTGTCCCGCCCGCGGAGAACTAGTTCGCCCATCACTGCACCCAGGATCACTCCGGGATTTTCTTGCACCGGCACAGAAGGGCCACATGAATGGGCCATTTGCCGGGCACGATGCAGCAATGTGGCAACGTTAATCCCCATTAAGGCTACTGGCACCAGTCCGAAATGAGATAGGGCAGAATACCTTCCGCCGATGTCCGGAAAGCTTAAAAACGTCCGTCGAAATCCCCGTTCCTGGGCCAATTTCACCAGCGGGGTAGCCGGGTCAGTGATGGCCACAAAGTTATCTCCGGCCCGATTGCCCTTGTAAGCCTTTGCTTTGGCGTAAAAATATTCCCCGAAGGCCAGGGGCTCTGCAGTCGTTCCTGACTTGCTGGCGACGATAAAAAGAGTCTCTCCGACTGAAACTTCTCTCTCAATTTTGAGAATGGTAACCGGGTCCGTAGTATCCAGGACAGTCAGGGGAAGCGCCTCCGGGGGCGGTAGGAATATCCGTTGAAAAGTCAGGGGGGCCAGACTGCTGCCCCCCATGCCCATATGGACTACATGGCGGAAGCCGGCGGCCCGTATCTCAGCGACGAATTTAGAAAGGTCGTGCAGGCCTTCATCCATTTTCTCGGCCACATGCAGCCAGCCCAGAGCATTACGCATACCCTTCTGGTTCTCTGGATCTGCCTTCCAAAGACTGGGATCTTTCCGCCACAGACGCAGGCTGAATTGCTCCTCTTCCAGGCGGCGGAGTCGCTCCTTGACCGCAGTCATATAACCGCCTATATTCAATATCTGACCGGTCATGAATTTTTCTTTCCTTTCCGTTCCCCCTCATTCTCCAGCGCCGCGATTTTATTTAAACGGCGTCGATGACGCTCTGTCCCGATGAAACGGGCAGTTAAAAAAGCTTGGATCAGGTCCCAAGCCAGCGCGAATCCTGTTACCCTTCCCCCGAGGCAAATTACGTTCATGTCATCATCCTCTACCCCTTGGTGGGCAGAAAATACGTCCAGAATCAAGGCCGCCCACACACCCGGAATTTTGTTGGCAGCTACGCACGCCCCCACTCCGCTGCCGCAGACGGCTACTCCCCGGTCCACCTCTCCCCTGGCGACAGCTTTGGCCATGGGGGTGATAAAATCAGGGTAATCATCCGCCGGATTCAGCTTTTGAGCTCCAAAGTCCACCACCTCGTAATCCGCCGCCCGTAATGCCTCGGCTATCTGCTCTTTCAGATCAAAACCCCCATGGTCTGCCGCAATCCCCACGCGCATTATCTTTATCTCCACAAAAATATTTTGGCCACAGAGGTCACAGAGAGCACAGAGAAAAAAATACCAAAGAATGAATCAAATTTTTAATCAATGATTTTAAATTCTTCTTTTCATTTTTTTTAAACTCTGTGCCCTCTGTGTTCTCTGTGGCCAAAAGATTCTGCCTCAAGTTTTCTGAATGGAACGCATGGCCAGAGCGGCTGCCCCGACGACTCCGGCATCATTATGCAATTGAGATAACATGATTTGCAAAGGTTCAGTAGCCGCCTTCAGGGCTTGCGCTCGTACCCCTTGGGCAACCCGATCAACAAGTTCCGGCAGCCCCTCGATCACTCCTCCGCCCAGGATCAAACGACAAGGGTTGAAGGCATTAACCAGGCTCACGGCCCCAGCAATGAGGGCTTTTGTTGCTTCGCCGATAATCTGGAGCGCCAGGGGGTCCCCTTTTCTTGATGCCTGGCCAACGATTTTTGCCGTCACCGCTTCCAATTTTCTCCCGGCTATCTCCAGCATGGAGGCGCCAGCACCCGGATCCGCCGCAATCAATTCCTGGGCGCGTTCAGCAATAGCCCAGCCTCCTGCCAGAGCTTCCAGGCAACCTCGGTTTCCACATCGACAGGGCGAGCCGTTCAGGTCAATGGTGATATGACCCAGCTCACCCCCGCTGTTATTGCAGCCGGATAGTATTTGCCCGCTGCTTACGACTCCGCCTCCAACGCCAGTTCCCACGAAGAGGCATATAAGATCAGCGCATCCCTGACCAGCCCCATGAAGCCACTCACCCCAGGTGGCTGCACGGACATCGTTGGTAACGACCACCGCAAGGCCCAGGGCTTGTTGGAGGACTTCCTTAAAAGGTTCGTCGTGCCAGCCCAGGTTGGGGGAGAAACGCACCGTACCATGTAGGGCATCAATTTGGCCGGCCACACCCACACCTACGCCAACCGGTAATGGACTGGCGCCATTTTTAAGGGCTTCTATGGCTGCAACAAGATCTGCTTTTACCGCAGCCGGGCCTCTATGCGCCTGGGTGGGGCGCCGAGTTCTTTGGCGCAGGTTTCCGGCTGCATCTACCAGGGCTACCTCTATTTTAGTACCCCCTAAATCAACTCCGATGGCCCATGAGTCAGATGAATCCATGATTGGTTTCCCCGAAGGGATAAGTTTTCATCATCCCATTTCAAAGGTCAAATTTAAGGAGGTGAATTTCCCCGGTATCAACTTCGATCAATTGTAATCGCAGCTGTTTGGCCGAAGGAGCCTCCCCGGGAAAGAAAATAAAACCATGGGCAAGATTCCTTGGATTTACGGCTTTATTTTCTAAAGACTTCCGGTTTAAATCATTGACAATCGCCCGGTGGGGATCATCCGAGGCGAGCCCTTTTGCCCCTCCGAAAGTGGCTCCGGCAGCAGCTCCTACCGCTGCCCCTTTCCCGATGGCACTGCCAATGCCTTGGCCGGTCACGATCCCAACGGCGGCGCCGATGATTGCCCCGGCCGTCGCCCCCAGAAATCCAGAATAGGCCCCTTCTTTGAAAATCTCTTTGGTCTGGGCATACTTAGTGGCGCGCTCATAGGCAATTTTATCGGCAAGGATGGGCCAGAGATTCCCTCCAGTATCTTCAAGGAAAGTCTGCTCGGCTACAATTTTCAAGGAATGTGGACCCTGGTTGTCAAACACCACCTGAACCGGAAGCATCCCTGCCCCGCGAACGTCAAACCCGAAGGTTTCCTCTGCCTTTTGGGGGTCGGCAAAGGCCTGGGCAGCCACTAAGGCCCCCGCTACCTCAATGGCATTTCCATAGGAGGCCGGCGCCCGAAAGGGTAATGGCCTGGCTTTATAGCTGGTGGCGCAGGAGAGAGAAAAAATAAAAATCAAGGTAATGGCCATCAAAAATTTTATTATTCTCATGAAATTGCCTCCCGGTAGGATAAGAAATTCTTGAAAAACTTTCTTAACCCATCCTCTTTGTTGCTATTTTTCTAAAAAAGGAGTTAATTTATGACCTCTTTTTTTAGATGCCTAATCATGCTATTGGGTTCCTGAAGTTCCGCATCAATCCGGAATATTTGACCTTATTCCGGCCTATAAAAATGGATTTATCGGAATAAAGGGGCAATCGCGGCGATCTTTTCAGGTTTTCCAATCACAACCAGAAGATCATCCTTAAGAAACTGTATTTCCGGGTCCGGGTTGTATATTAATTCCGAATTCCGGCGCATTGCCAGGAGGGTCACATCATATTTTCTTCTCATGGCTACCTGGGCCAGGGATTTCCCTAAGATCGAGGATTTTTCCTCCACCCTGAAGGAAACGATTTCAAAATCCGGGAGACATTGGGCTACATCCAAACAGGATGTAGCCTCTTTGGAAAGAGTTCGAAACATCCCATAATTTTCTGAACGAACCTCAGCGATAAATTTCTCGATCTCTCCTTTGGGCTGAAGGTATTTTCCTAAAACCCGGGAAAAGATTTCCACGGATGTTTCAAACTCCTCCGGGATCACCTCGTTAGCCCCTAACTCGTAAAGGGGCTCCATCTCCCGCAAGAAGCGAGTTCGCACAATGATATGGACTTTGGGGTTCATTCTTCGGGCCAGCTGGGTAATCCTGCGGGTTGAGGCGGGATCATTGATTACAACCACGATGGCCCTTGCTTCCTTGATCCTGGCGTGTTGGAGAACCGCATCTTGCGTGGCATCTCCATAGTAAATGGGTTCTCCCCCTGCTCTCTCCCTCCTTACCGCTTCTGGGTTCATTTCAATAACTACAAAAGGTATCCGGCTGGCCCGGGCAGCGCGGGCCAGGTTTTTACCGTTAATCCCGAACCCGATGATAATGAGATGATCTTTTTCGTAAACTTTCTTTGTGTCTCGTAAAGGATAGGAACCCCTTTTAAATCTTCTCGGTATCGGCAGGCGCAAGAGAACATCCGCAACCGAGGGGGCAGCGGCCATCACAAACGGTGTGGCCGCCATTGTTAATACGGAGACAGCCAGAAACATTTGATACATGCTCCCCGTAAGCAAATCGTATTCAATGCCGGGAACCAAGAATCACAAAAAGGATAATCCCCACACCTTCGGCTATAAAAATCAGGAGCTTCTCGCCGTAATTCCCGGCCGTGCCCGCCAGTAAAGGGATGAACAGCATCATCGGGACAACGATGATATCCTGAAAAATTAAAATGCCAAGGGTTGTATTGCCGTGAGGGCTTTCTACTTCGGCTTTTTCCTGAAGGATTTTCATTACGATGGCTGTGCTGCTGAGCGAGATGAGAAACCCTATAAACACGGCTTCCGGCAAGGATCGGCCGAGCGCCAGGACAATAATCAGGGCGGCCAGAAAGGTTAAGAGGACCTGAGAAAAACCGCTGATTAATACTAATTTTCGAATTTTCCATAAACTCTTGAGGGAGAATTCCAAGCCGATGGTAAAGAGCAATAATACCACCCCGACTTCAGCCAATATTTCAATCGCCTCGGCAGCTTTGACCAGTCCCAGCCCATGAGGTCCGGCCAACAATCCGGTCAATAAAAAACCGACTACGGTCGGAATTCGAACGCGATGACATATATAAAGCACAGTCACGGAGAGCCCGAATATGGTCAGAATATCATTCAGTAAAATTGTTTGCATCCGACCCTTTTCCCTTTAAGAAATAAAAATGATCCCTGGCCTGCTCTTTGGCGTAAAAATCCATGGGTAGCCGATAAATAATTTTACCATGGTGTCCATAAACTTCACAATCCTTGATTCAAAAAACATCATATCCTCAATACATCAGTATTATTATTATTAAATGGACATCTTAATCCGAGTCATTTTATAGCGAAGGCTGCCCATGTAAGTTTTTTCTTGACACTAAACGCTAAGTTATATATATCTTGACAGTATTGTCCAACTTAATCGATAATTTTAAGGACTCCCTTTGAAATTATTAGGATGGGGACAAGTTTTTCATCTTTCCCAATCCAGGTTCTTTATTTTCTTCTTTCATCGATTTATTTTGCTGTCCACAACAACGAGCCTAACAAAGCCCTTTATGAAGGCAAAAGGCCTTTAAAATTAGGGGTTCCATAGGGTTAACAGAGTATTCACATTTTCCAGGGCTCTTTGCTGTCCAAAATACCTTTTTTAAGAAGTTAATTTGGACAAGAGTGGAGGCATCTATTCCATCTGTTGCCAGTTTTCTAAAACCTAAACCCAAAAAGGAAGGAGGTTATTATGAAAAGGTCTCTATTTGGATTAAGCATCCTGCTCACGGCCTGTTTGCTGATGGCAATTGTTGTGCCTGCGCATGCGGCCGACGTGATCAAGATCGGCGTGATTGGCCCGATGAATTTCATGCAGGGCAAGGGACACTGGGATGGGGCCACGCTGGCCGCTGAGGAGATCAATGCCCAAGGAGGGATCCAGGTTGGCCAAAAGAAAATGAAAGTTGAGCTTGTCAAGGCAGATTCCAACGAGTTTATCAGCATGACCGATGCCACCAATGCCATGGAACGCTTGATGACTCAGGACAAGGTCGACTTCGTCACGGGCGGGTTCAGGAGTGAAGCCGTCCTGGCCATGCAGGACATTGCCATGGACTACAAGAAACTTTTCCTCGGTGCCGGTGCAGCCCATCCCGAAATCTGCGAGCGAGTGGGCAAGGATTACAAGAGGTATAAATATTGGTTCCGGGTTACCCCTATGAATTCCAGGTATCTGGTCCAGGTGTGTTTAATTAATCTGGCAACGGTTAGCGGCGTGCTGAAAAAAGAACTGGGGATCGAGAAACCCAACGTAGCCATCGTTGCTGAAAAAGCGATGTGGATTGACCCGATGATCAAGGCCATCGAGGCGAACGTTCCGAAGATGGGTATGAAGCAGGTTGGCGTCTGGCGGCCGTCAGATAAAGCGACCGATGTGACCGCCGAACTCGCTGCTGTCCAGCGCGCGGAGGCCCATATCATCTTCACCATTTTTTCCGCTTCGGTGGGGATTACCTTTGCCAGGCAGGCAGGGGAACTCAAGATACCGGCCGCCTTTGTAGGCATCAATGTAGAGGCCCAGAAGGATGGTTTCTGGGATGCCACCCAGCGCAAGGGCAACTATGCCGTGTCTATGACTACCTTTGTCCGGGGGGTTAGTTACAATGACCTCACCCAACCGTTTATTGATAAATACATCAGCAGATTCGGCGAGTTGCCCACTTACACAGCGGTTACCTATGACGCCATAAAAAGTACCCTGGGGGAGGCAATCGAAGAGGCCGGGACGATTGATACGGAGAAGTTGATTCCCGTGATTGAAAAGGCCGAGCGTATAGTAGTCTCCGCCCCCAAATCAAAATTTGATAAGAACCATGATCTGGTCTTTGGACCTGGTTATGCGACAGGCATCACCTTTCAATGGCAGGATGGTCAAATGAAAGGATGGTGGCCGAACGGCTGGGAAGGCGTCACCTATAAGGGCATGGCCCCCTATCAGATACCGCCCTGGATGATCGAAAAATACAAAAAATAAAGTATCAATTTAGCGTTTTGAAAACTGGTCTAAATGAATTACCTTTTGGAGGGCTGTCATTCCTGCGGAAGCAGGAATCCAGGATTTTTTCTTGCTTTTCTGGATTCCCGTTTTCACGGAATGACACGACAACAAATTTTTTCAAAAAGCTAAACTGTTACAAAATAAGCTATTCTTCAGAATGTTCCCACTCCTCGTGGCTGAGGCCATGAGGGGTGGGAAGAAGCAATATACTGAGGTTATATGATTCTGGATATAATCATAAGCAGTCTGATCAACGGGAGCGTATACGCCCTTCTGGCCATCGGGTTTTCATTGATATTTGGCGTGGCCCGCATCGTTAACATTGCCCACACCGCTTTTTATATGTTGGCCGCATACGGCATCTTCTACGGCACGAGCAAATTAGGCCTGAATCCGGTTCTTTGTATGCTGGTAGGCGTAATCTTGGTGACTTTGATCGGACTCCTCTCCTACAGGCTATTTATAGATCCTATTCGCGAGCATGAAGGGGCGGTGCTGATCGCCACCATCGCCCTGGCCATGGCCATGCAGGAAATCATGCTCCTCCTCTTCAGTGGAGACTTTCTGGGCGTTCCGTCCCTGATTGAGGGATACCGGACGATTTTCGGGGTGAAGATCGCCTATCAGCAATTGCTGACCTTTGGCGTGGCCCTGTTGGTAATGGGTGTGGTCTTGGCCTTATTATTGAAAACCAGGCTTGGTCTGGCTATTCGCTCTACGGCTCAGGATCGGGAAGTGGCCAACCTCATGGGGATGAATGAGAGCCGGGTGGCCATGATCACCATGGGTGTCTCCGTCGGGCTGGCCGCCTTTTCGGGCGCCGTGATTGCTCCCCTTACGATCGTTAATCCTTTTATGTGGATGCACCCCCTGATCATGATGATGGCTGTCGTAGTCCTGGGCGGACTGGGCAGTATCAAGGGGAGTTTTGTCGGGGCCTATATCCTGGGATTTGCCGAGGCGCTGGTGGTTTTTTTGATACCCATGGGCGCCTACCTCAAGGGTTCGGTGGCCCTGTCCATTATGATCCTGGTGCTCTTGATTCGGCCGGAAGGTCTTTTTGGCATTGCTTTTGAGGAAGAGAGATAGGTATGGGCATACTTGGTTTTTATCTGAGAAAGCTTTATACCATCTTTAAAGGGGAGGTGCTCATCCTCCCCAGCCGGGTAGTTGTTTTTCTTTTCTTTTTATTTCTTCTCCTCTTGCCTTTGGTTACCCAGGATCCTTACCTGCTGCGCATCCTTATATTAACCAGCATTTTCGCGATATTTGCGGCCAGCTGGGATCTCCTGTCCGGTTTTACCGGCCAGATGAATTTCGGACATGCCCTCTTCTTTGGCGTAGCTGCATACACTGCCGCCCTTTTGAATCTGCACGCTCACCTACCTCCCTGGGGGAGTATCCCTCTGGGTGCACTGGCTGCGGTTTTAGCCGGTCTGGTTATCGGCATTCCCTGCCTCAGGCTCAAGGGGACTTACTTAGCCCTGACTACGTTAGCCTTCCCAATTATCCTGATGGGCATTGTCTTTGCGATCCCCCAAATTACTGGGGGTGAGTTAGGAATCTCCGGCCTGGATCGCCTTTCCGGGTCCCGTCTCACCGATTACTATATTACGGTAGTGACCATGCTTGCCCTGGGCACAATCATGTGGAAGATAACCCAGTCGAATACGGGCCTTATTTTCCACGCCATCAGGGAAGATGAGCTGGCCGTGAGGACTGCGGGCATCAACACGACCCGTTACAAACTTCTGGCCTTTTGCCTCAGTGGTTTTTTTGCCGGGATATCCGGGGGGCTCTACGCCCATTTTATGAGGATTGCCGGCCCCGCCAACCTGGAAATCACCATGTCCTTCACCGTCGTGATCTGGGCAATATTCGGCGGGGTGGTCACCATATATGGGCCCATGGGAGCGGTATTTATCCTTAATCCCCTGTTGGAGTTTTTACACTTTTGGCCTAAGCTTCGCATGCTGATGTTCGCCCTGGTCATTTTGTTAATCCTCCTCTATATGCCGAACGGCCTTCTCCCCTGGGTACGCGACAAGATTGAAACAGAGTGTCCCAGGTGCAAGATCAGAAATGTGGCCACCCGAAAAACCTGCCGTGTTTGTACCGCGCAGCTGGACTAAATTTGATGCCGGCTGGGCATCAAAAACCGCTATGAGGGGAAGATATGGATCCTAAAGAGTTATACCTGTCCAAACCCTGGCTGAAATATTACCCGAAGGGCGTTCCCAGTGAGGTGGATGTTCCCGAGATATCCGTACCTGAGCTATTTGACCAAAGGGCGGATAAATACGCGAACAAGACCGCATTGATTTTTTACGGAAATAAGATCAGCTACAAGAAACTTAAGGAGTTGATCGACCGCTTCGCCACTGCCCTAAGTGATCTTGGAGTGATCAAAGGCCAGACGGTGGCCTTGTATCTCTTGAATTGCCCGCAGTATGTTATCGCCTATTTTGCGGCCCTTAAAGTAGGGGCCAAGGTCACTCCCATCAGCCCGGTTTATACCAGCAAGGAAGTTAAGCATCAGCTTGAGGACAGCGAGGCCGAGACGGTGATCTGCCAGGATATCCTCTATGATAACGTAGAGAAGACCGGCATTGCCCTCAAGAATGTGATCCTGACCGATATCGCGGAGTACCTTCCTCTGCTCAAAAAGCGACTCGGTAAGAGTGCCCTGGGAAAGATCTATGGGGAAATGCACGTACCAACTCCCAAGTATATGGAAGAGGCCGGCCTTCTTCAGTTTCAGGCCCTGATCAAGAAATATCCACCTCGGCCTCCCCAAATCGAGATTCAGCCCAAGGAAGATATCGCCGCCCTGCCCTATACCGGAGGAACTACCGGACTCCCTAAGGCGGCCATCTTGACTCATCATAATATCGTCTCACTTCAAGCCCAGACCGTTTCCTTCTGGCCCATATTTGAGGAGGGTAAGGAAGTAGCCATAGCCTTCTTGCCCTTCTTTCACATTTATGGGCAGGTTGTGGTGATGCTCAATGGCCTGGTTCAGGGCTCCACCCTTGTTCTTTTCACCACCCCGGATGTCGATGGTATCCTTTCGGCCATGGAGCGCTACCAGGCCTCCGGCTTCTATGGTGTCCCTACCCTCTTTGAATACCTCAAGGATTATGAAAAGACGGATCGCGTCAACTGGAAGCGACTCAAATTGATCGCCTGCGGGGCGGATACCCTTCACGAATCCACGATTAAAGACTGGGAGAGGAGAACAGGGACCAAGATATTAGAGGGTTACGGCATGACCGAGACGACTGCCGTCAGTCACAGCACTCCTTTTGATCGACCCAAGACCGCTTCCTTTGGGGTGCCCATCCCGGGAGTCACCGCCGCAGTCGTGGATGCTGACGGTACGGAATTCAAAGGGATAGACGAGGTGGGCGAATTGATCCTTCACGGCCCCAACATAATGCAGGGTTATTGGAAGAGACCTGAAGAAACAAAGGAGGCGATTATTGAGATCGATGGAAAAAAGTGGCTTAGAACCGGGGATCTGGTCAGAATGGATGAGGAAGGATATTTTCACTTTTTTGATCGTAAGCGGGACCTGATTAAATATAAGGGTTATTCGGTCTTTGCCCGGCACGTGGAAGAGGTGCTCTATAAACATCCGCAAATCAAGGCCGCCGGAGTGGTGGGTGTACCGGACCCCAAGGTGGGCCAGTTTATAAAGGCCTATGTGGTGTTGCAGAGCGATGCTAGGGGTAAGATCTCCGAAGAAGAGATTATCGAATTCTGCCGACAAAATCTGGCGCATTACAAGGTCCCCAAGATCATCGAATTCCGTGGAGAGCTTCCCAAGACAGACGTGGGAAAGGTCTCCCGCCGGGAGCTGAGAGAAGAGGCCGAGGGAACCTGATATGAACCCACCCTTCTTAGAACTGGACGGTCTTATTAAAGACTTCGGGGGACTGCGAGCGATTAATGACGTGAGCTTCTCCATGAACCGCAACGAAATGGTGGGTCTGATCGGCCCGAATGGTGCCGGCAAGACCACCCTGGTTCGGCTAATCAGCGGTATTCTGAAACTTGATTCGGGCAGCATCCGCTTTAAGGGTAAAAACATTGTTGGGCTGAAGACCTGGGATATCATAAACTCCGGCATAGCCTGCACCTTCCAGAACATGAGGCCCTTCCGCCGTCTTCCCATAATTGCCAATGTCATGGTCTCGTGTCTCTCCCCCCGGGCCATGAAAAGGGGGGAATGGGTCAAGCGAGTCGAAGCCAAGGCTATGGATGCTCTGGAATTTGCCGGCATCTCCGATATGTCCCTGGAAAAGGCCTCCACCCTTTCCCAGGGTGATCTCAAGCGGCTGGAGGTCGCCAGGGCCGTGGCCACGGAGCCGGAACTGCTTCTCCTTGACGAACCCTTCGGGGGGCTGAGTCCTGCCGAGACCGACCTCATGGGCAAATCCATCCACCGCCTGCACAAAGGCGGCCGTTTCGGTCGCTTGCACAGCGAAGGACCGGCCATGATTATCATCGAACACAAGCTTCAGCAGTTAATGAAGATCGTGGATCGCATCGTCGTTCTCAATTATGGAGAAGTTATCGCTGATGGCACCCCGGAAGAGGTGGTGAATAATAAAGAGGTTATCGGGTCTTACCTGGGCGAAGGAGGAATCTAACCTTGCTGCTGGAAGTCGCCAAATTGACGGTCTGCTATGACCGGGCCATGATCATCAACGACCTGAGCATGAATGTTAAGAGGGAGGAGTTGGTCAGCCTGGTGGGACCTAACGGGGCCGGCAAATCCACCTTGCTCAGGGCCATTACCGGGCTGGTCGCCTGGGAAAGGGAGATTACCCGTCGATCAACTGGGGGAGACGTAATCATCGAAGGGACGATAACCTTTGACGGGGAGAGAATAGATCAGATACCTGCTTACGAGATCGTTAAAAAAGGCTTGATTCATTGTCCCGAAAGGAGGAGACCGTTTCGGGAAATGACGGTCATCGACAATTTATATGCCGGTGCCTATCTCCTGATCGAAAAAAAAGAAATACAAAATAACCTGGAGAAAGTCTATCAGTTATTCCCTGTGCTTCAAAAGCGGTCCCATCAGATCTCCGGAACCCTCTCCGGCGGGGAGCAACAGATGCTTGCCCTCGGAAGGGCACTGATGTCGCGGCCAAAATTAATGTGCATTGATGAACCCTCTACCGGCCTGGCCCCCATTTTGCGGAAAGATGTGTTTGAAAAGATCGCTGAGATCCGGGATCTTGGGATCACCCTTCTCCTTGTTGAGCAGGAAGTCAGCACGGTCTTTAAAATGGCCTCTCGTAACTACGTCCTTTCCTCGGGTAAGATCATCGCCGAAGGCCCGGGCGACCAATTGCTTCAAAACGAGGTCCTCCGCAAAACCTACCTTGGACTTTAACTTAAATTTACTCTGTGCCCTCTGTGGTGAATCGCCTTTTTAGGTCTTTTTTTGCTTGGGTGGACGCATTATCGCTGCTTGCTTTGACGACAAACGATCTTTCGATTTTCCTGCTCTCAGAGTTTATACAACCTTTTGGCGTTGGCGGAGAGGATCTTTTCCTGGTCTTCCGCCGCCAGGCGCGAGAGACCAGGAATCTCTTTGGCCGGGCCTAAGTATCCCATATCAAAGGGATAGTCGGTGGCATAGAGAATCCGATCCGCGCCGATGGTCTTAACCCCGAATTCGAAGCAATCGGCGTTGTGAATAATGGTATCGTAATAGAGCTTCTGAATGTAATTCTCGGGAGCCTTAGCTTGATTCACTTTCGGTTCTTCCCTCTCCCCATAACCATGTTGCCAACGACCCCTGATCCAAGGGGTGTATCCTCCCATATGGGCAAGGAGGATTTTAAGATTGGGGAAACGGTCCAGGACTCCGCCAAAAATCAGACAGGCCGCTGCAATCGTCGTATCCAGAGGGTTACCGATGAAGTTACGCAGGTAATAGTCCTGCAATCGATCTTCAATTCCCATGACATCATTGGGGTGGATGAAAACCGGGACATCCAGAGAGGCAACTTTTTCCCAAAAAACATCCAGCGCCCGGTCATCCAGATTTTTGCCTCCTATGTTGGAACCGATCTCAACCCCGATATGTCCCTGCTGCACCGCCCGGTCTAATTCCTCTGCAGCCATCTTGGCATCCTGCAATGGAACGGTTGCCGTACAGGAAAAACGCTGGGGCATTTTTTGGGCCAGATGGGCCATGATGTCATTGTTCACCGCTGATATCTCTTTGTTCAACCCTGCATCCAGTGTATAGTACATGCACGGAGGAATAATGGAAAGAATCTGTTTATCCACGCCCATCTGATCCATATGCTGGAAGCGCAGGTTCAAATCGTATGTCTCTCGAGGGAGAGGAATTTTATCGATTCGCTCCTTGCCCAAAAGCGTCGTCTTGGTTACAAAAAGATCCCATTTAGTTCCCCTTTCAATAGCAAGGGCCGGTTTGAATTTTCCTCCTCGAACTTCTTCGATAAATTCTTGCGGAGCAATATGGGCATGCGCATCAATCACCATCATGTCCGAACCTCCCAGAATCGGCTTGGTTATGACTTTCTTTTTTAATGACTCCCCTAGCAAAAAACTACCTCCGGAATATACTCTCAGATTAACCCCGCCGGAGATGAAAAGAGAGTAACTCCATTTTAGAGCTTGAAAAATTTATTGACAAGAAAAAAACTCCTTTAGATGAGTAATGGATTTTTCCTTGACAAGGTCCTGGGGATGGTGGTAGGGAAAAATAGAAAGGAGAGCAAAATTGAAAAGGATCAAGCCATTTACATATTTTGCGCCGGCCACGGTATCGGAGGCGGTGGGGGTTTTGGCGAAGGAGGGGGTTGGTGCGTATCCCTTGGCAGGGGGTACGGATTTATTGGTGCGGATGAAGCGAGGGGATTTGGCGCCCGGGGCGTTGGTCAATTTGAAACGGATTGCGGGTTTGGATGGAATTGTAAAGGAGTCTGGGGGCTTGCGGATTGGGGCGTTGGCGACGATTCGGGCGGTGGAGCTTTCTTCGGTAGTGCGGGCGAGCCATCCGGTGTTGGTGGAGGCGGCAGGTCTTTTGGGGTCTCCGTCCATTCGGAATTTGGGGACCTTAGGGGGGAACATCGGACGGGCGTCACCGGCGTCGGACATGGCGCCTTCATTGATTGTTTTGCGGGGGCGGATTGGCATTGAGGGAGTTGAGGGGAAGCGGGAGGTTGCCGTAGAGGAATTTTTTAAAGGTCCTGGGGAGACGGTGTTGTCTTCTGGGGAGATGATTACGTCGATATATGTACCGGAGATGCAAGAGGGGAGTGGGGCTGCGTATATGAAGATTGGGCGGCTGGAGGGGATGGATTGCGCGCTGGCAGGGGTTGCGGGGTATTTGGCGCTGGGAGCGAAGGGACGAGAGGTCAGGGAGGTCGGGTTAGCGGTGGCGGCTTGTGCCCCGATGCCCTTGCGGGTGAAGCGGGCGGAGGAGGTACTTCGGTCGGGTGATTTGACGGAAGAACGCTTGCAGGAGACGGCGCGGGTTGTCGCGGAGGAGGTTACGCCGATCAGCGATATGCGCGGGAGTGGATGGTATCGACGGGAGGTGGTTGGGATTTTGGCGTATCGGGTCTTGGCCAAAGCGTGGCAGTTGGCCGCAGGAGATGGGGGTGGACGGTGAAGTCAGCGATTGAATTTAAGGTGAATGGGGAGCGGCGGCAGCTGGAAGTGGAGCCGTGGATAACGCTGGTGGAGGTATTGCGGGAGATCCTTCATTTAACGGGGACGAAGGAGGGGTGTGGGGAAGGGGATTGCGGGATGTGTATCGTATTGGTGGATGGGCGACCTGTGAATTCATGTCTGATGTTGGCGGTGGATGTGGATGGTCGGGAGGTGCTGACGATTGAGGGTTTGGCGGAAGGAGGTCGCCTCCATCCTTTGCAGGAGAGTTTTGTGGAGCGCGGTGCGGTGCAGTGTGGATTTTGTACCTCGGGGATGATCCTGAGTGCCAAGGCGTTATTGGAGGAGGATAGCGGGGCTGGGGAAGAAGAGATTAAGCGGGGATTATCCGGGGTATTGTGTCGGTGTGGTTCGTACAAGAAGATCATCGAGGCGGTGCAGGAGGCCGGGGAGAAAATGAAGGAGAAGGGAAGAAGATGAAACTTCATTATGTAGGGAAGTCAGTTCCTCGGGTGGATGGATTGGAGAAGGTAACGGGGGGAGCGATCTACAGCGTGGATGTGGTTCTTCCGGGGATGTTGTATGGGGCGGTATTGCGGAGTCCGGTGGCGCACGGGCGGATGGTCAGGGTGGATGTTGCGGAAGCGTGGAAGGTTGCGGGAGTTCGGGCGGTCGTTACCGGGCAGGATTTTCCCCATACTTTTGGGAACATGATTAAGGATCAGCCTTTTTTGGCGCTTGACCGGGTGCGGTATGTCGGGGAGCCGGTGGTCGCGGTGGCCGCGGAGACGGAGTTGGCGGCGCAGGAAGCAGTGGGGAAGGTGCGGGTGGAATATGAGAAGTTGCCGGCCGTCTTCGATCCACGGGAAGCCGTAGCTAAAAGTGCTCCTTTAATTCATGAGCACCTGGAGGAATATTTTCATTTACCTCGTTATGAAATTGTCCCCGGAACAAACATTTGCGTCATCCGAACTTACTCCCTGGGGGATATAGAGCAGGGCTTGGCCGAAGCTGACGAGATCTTTGAAGATGAGTATCATGCGCATGCCGTAGCCCATACCCCGATGGAGCCCCATGCCGCCGTAGCCCAGTATTTCCCTCCTGCTGAAGAATTCACCCTCTGGTCTTCCACGGACAGGCCCCACACCATGGCCAAGGAATTGGCTGCAGCTCTGGGGACTTCCCTCCACAAAGTCCGTTTCATCTCCACCTATACCGGAGGGGGATTCGGCGGCAAGGCAACTATGGTGGCCGAAGGTATGGCCGTCGCCCTGGCGCGATTCACCAAGGGAAGGCCGGTGAAAGTGGTTCTTTCCCGGGAAGAGGAACTAACGGCTTCGCAAACCCGGGTGGGTGCATATCTGCAGCTTACCACGGGTGTGAAACGAGATGGGACTATTACAGCCCGCAAGGCCGAGATGATCTGGGATAGCGGTGCTTATGCTTCCTGGGCCCCTGAAGTCGCTTTCCGGGGGGCCCTGCAAATCATAGGTCCATACCGTGTACCCAACCTGGAGCTTCGTTCCCGCCTGGTTTATACCAATAAGGAAATCAGCGGCCCCTATCGGGGCTTTGGCACTACCCAGGTAACCTGGGCCTGTGAAGTCCATACGGATGGCATCGCCGAAAAGTTAGGTATAGATCCCCTGGAAATCCGTCTCAAGAACGGTTATGTGGAAGGAGATTCCTATATCAACGGCCAGATTTTGCGCGGGGTGGGCATGATGGAAACTCTCCAGAGAGCAAGCCGCGCAATCGGATGGGGAGAAGCAAAACCGTCACCCGGGGGTTCCAAGAGAAGAGGCAAAGGAATCGCCGTTACGATCAAACCGACGGCAACCCCCACGGAATCCTACTGCTTCATCAAGGTATCCGATGATGGAAGCGTTGCCATCCTCTCCAGCGCAGTGGAAGTCGGTTGCGGCCAAAAAACCGTCTTAGCCCAGATGGCTGCGGATACCATCGGTGTGCCGTTAGCCTCTATTTCCGTCCCTCAGTCTGATACCCACGTCACACCCTATGATCTCGGAGTCTGTTCCAGCCGGATTACTTACCACATGGGGAATGCAGTTCGTATGGCCGGCATGGAGGTGCGCAAAAAAATCTTGAAATTTGCCGGGGAAATTTTAGAGGCAGATCCTGAAAGCCTGAACCTCTCTGAAGGGAAAATCTTTCAAAAAGGTGCCCAAGAAGCAAGTTTAAGCTTGAAGGAGCTTCTGGCTAAGAAAATCGGAGGAAGGGGCGGGCCCATTCTGGTAGCAGAGGGGCACTATACTCCGATTGGCTCCCCCCTGCTGGCCGCTCTGCCCGGACGGGAAGGGATGAGCAGCATCTTCTGGATGTTTGCGACCCATGCCGCCGAAGTTGAGGTTGATACCGACACCGGTATGGTGAAGGTGTTAAGAGTTGCGGCGGCTCATGATGTGGGGAAAGCAATTCATCCGGTGATGTGCGAACAGCAAATCGAAGGTTCGGTGATCATGGGCCTGTCCAATACCCTTTTCGAAGAGTTTAAAATGGAAAACGGGCGCATTTTGAATGATACCTTAGCCGACTATAAAGTGGCTTCTACTATGGATACACCTGAGATCGTTTCCATTATTGTCGAAACGGAGCATCCCGAGGCTCCCTTTGGGGCTAAGGGGGTCGGAGAACCCGCGGCGGCGCCGACTGCTCCCGCCATCGCCAACGCGATCTTTGATGCCATCGGGGTAAGATTCAAGGAACTCCCCATCACCCCGGAAAAAGTCCTGTCGGCCTTAAGGGCAAAAACCAAAAATGGAGCCTGAGGCAGATTACCAGCTGGATGCAGTTGGGGTGTAACTCCCTATGCGGAAATGATTTAGGGAGCAGGGAGAGGAAAAATCTTTCAACATTTTACAATGTGTCCCCCGCAATACAATTGGGGATCTTTCATATCACTCACTTCCACAATCCGCAGGGAGGGATTCCCAAGATTTTCGGCCAACCAGGAAGTGCTGGCGAGTCTTTCATTTTCAGATTCCTTTTTCATATACTTTCCTTGCGGCAATTATTTTTCTAAATCGATTTGCCGGCGGACCTCGACTCATTCGCTTTTTTATCCCCGGCTATGACCTCCCGTGATGCCGCAGGGATGGTTCATCCTCGGGGTTCTTTTGAGGCTTCCCTGACTCAACGATTTTTTTGGATCGCGGTAACCATTTGATCGGTGGAGCGGACCTCCTCCAGGTATATCGGGATGTTGGTGACAATCTTTGCGCATGCTTTGGCTCTGCGGAGGGGAGGCGTATGCCCTTCCGTTTCCTTATAGCTTGCGGTCACCAGTTTCGCGCGCGACAAGGATAGTCTGGTTTTCTGGCGATATTCGAGCATCCTTTCCCAAAGCTTCTGTCCCCTTGTCCCAGCCTGCTTCTCAGAAGGGATCGCTTCCTTTTCTATCCTATTCATTTAATCGAAGGCTTTCGGTCCAGATGCTTTTTAGGAGCGGATTACTTGCGACACAATTTTTTTGAATTCTTCATCGCTGAGGGCATCGTGGATCTTGATCGAACGATTTTTCACCCGTTCGAGAATCTCCTTGACCTGGTCCTCTGCTGGGACCGGCATTCCCAATTGAGTCATCTTGACCTCGATGGAGGTCCGGCCGCTCATCTTGCCGACAGCCACCTGTCTTTTCCGGCCGATTACGGTGGGGATATCCTGGGCCAGGGGTACGCTAACCCCGGCTTTGGCCATCTTGGTGAAAAAATCCACCGAAATTCCCGACTCGGTAGTGAACACTTTTTCACCCGCGAGAGGCCAGTTGGCCTGCAGGGGAACTCTGGAGAGCTCTTCTACGAGTTTGCAGAGTTCATAAATTTTTTCTAACCGCACTCCGGTGTCGATTCCGAGCATCAGCGGCAAGTCCAGCGCCACCGCCTCGATAGGCGCATTTCCGGCCCCCTCCCCCAGCCCGTTGACGCAGACATGGACCACCTCGGCCCCAGCCATAACGCCGGCCAAAGCATCGGCTGCCCCCAGGCTGTACATATTATGCGGATGAATCTCGATTGGTTTGTCCGTCCATTCTCGGAGCTTCCGAACGTAATGATAGAAGGCATGAGGCATGCAGGTGCCAAAGGTATCGGGAATGCACACGGCGTCGGCGGCCCCTGCGGCGAGTACCTTTTGAATAAATTTTCGGGAAAAATCGAGAGGGGCCTGAAGGACACAGACAAAAAATACCGTGACCCGCAGCCCCTTGCTTTTGGCGAAATGGGAAACATCGATCATCTTGCCCGTGGCATCCTCGAACGACCACCCCAGGGCTTGGAGCCCGCGAGGGAAGGCCATAATCTCCATTTCAATGGACTTACAGCCCGCATCCACGGCTTTTTGGACGTCATCCTTCACGGAGCGGCAAAAGCCGACAATCTCAGCGGCCAGGCCCATGGAATTAAGCTCGGCGGTCGCTTCCTGGTCCTCCCGGGAGACGGCAGGCATAATCTCGATGCGGTGGACGCCGCACTCACTCAGGGCCCGGCCGATGCGGATCTTGTCCTCCTTAGTAAATTCCACCCCCGGAAACTGTTCCCCGTCTCGCAGCGTGGTGTCGTGAAGGTACACTTTTTGGGGCAGATGCATCTCTCTCCGTACTTCCTCCATTAAGTTTAAAGGACTTGTGTTGATTTCCTCCCAGTTGCCCATAATCTTTCTTCCTCCTTTTTTTAAACAATGATTAGTGATGACTTTTTATGAGATCATCACCTTGGCGGGGAAATTTTTCCTTCTTTAAGCCGACCCAGCCAAATTTTTCCACTTTTCTCCTGATCATCTCACCAGAGCAGGCAACCACAGGCTCAGCTGGGGAAACAGGAGAATGATCGCCAGGATTACGATCCACAGCCAAAAAAAGAAAAAGCAACCCCGGAAAATTTCCCAGAGATCCACCATATCTCCCAAAGCCCCTTTGAGAGCGTACACGGTGATGCCGAACGGGGGAGTGATCGCTGCGATCTCGATATAAATTGTCATGATGATGCCGAACCAAATCAGGTTGATATCCAAGCCCACCAAAAGAGGGTAAACAATGGGGATCGTTATGATCATCATGGAGATGCTGTCCAAAAAGCATCCCAGGATGATGTAAAAAACGGACATGACGGCCAACATCATCAGGGGAGAGAGATGGAGATTGACCAGATATTTGGCCAGAAGATCGATGACTCCCGAACGGGTCAAGAACACGTTGAAGATGGAGGCCATGGCAATGATGATAAATAATATGCAGCTGACATATACCGATTCGTACACGGCTTTTTTAATTTCGTTCCAACCCATCCGTCTTCGAACCAAGCCCAACATGAGAGTTCCGAAGGCCCCAAAACCCGCAGCTTCTGTCGGAGTCGTCCAGCCCGCATAGATCGATCCAATGACGAAAAAGAATAGAAACAAAATTCCAGATATTTTCCGAAGTTCTCGAAACCGTTGTCCCCAGGTAATCGTGCCAGGGATGGGAGGAGCCAACTGCGGATTACTCCAAACCCGCAGGGTAATGCCCAAGATAAAAATCCCAACGGCCATAATGCCCGGTATGATTCCTGCGATCAATAAACGAGCGATGGACGTTTCGGTGAGAATCCCGAAAATAATCATGGTAATGCTCGGCGGGATAAGAACCGCCAACGGAGTCGAGGCCGCAACCACCCCTGTTGCCAATCTGCGGTCATATTTCAGCGCGATCATTTCGGGTACCGAAATTCGCCCCAGGGCGGCCGCCGCCGGCAATCCCGACCCGGAACAGGCGGCAAACAAGGCACTGGCTACGACGACCGCAGATGCCAGACCCCCGGGTATTTTGCTCAGCCATATGCGCGCCGTGGAAAAGGCATCCTTGGTTAAATCCGAGTACAAAGCAAAATAGCCCATGAGAATAAATAAGGGAATGGCTGTAAAAGTGAAATGCGCAATGTAATCGTGAATTCTCCTCATGGAGTAGGCCAGGGCCGCGTCATAGCCAACCAAATAAGTCAATCCGGCAAACCCGACGATCCCCAGAGAATAACCGATCGGAATGCCGATGAAAAACAACGCCACCAGAGCAACTGAACTTACAATGCCGGCAAAAATCGGATCCATGGCGAAGTCCTCTTAGGGTGTTTTTTCCTTCTACCAAAAATTTCCCCCTCAAGCCTTAGCGACGTGTCAACCTTGCGGCTTGCTCCAGGTCAACGCCGCTAAGGCGGGGAATCTGCTGCATCATCTTCGATGGAGAGGGAACGATCCCTCCCTCTTTTTCCCCTGACGGATGTAGGCTTCCAGTCACTCGTCTACAACGCCCCTTTGGGGGATTCCTCCTCGGGTTCTTCGATTCTTTTGGATCGAATCTCTTTTTCGGCACGGATCCAGCTTACTACCAGTTGGTAGGTAAACACCGTGAGGCCGACCGCGATGAGGGAGCGAAAAGGCCAGACCGGAAAGTCGATGATCCCTTGCCGGTACTCCCCCATGCGGAACATTCTCAGGGCGATCTCCCAGGCCTTAAAAGTCAAGGGGGCGAAAAGGAAAAGCCCCACGAGATTCCCGATTATATCCATCCGTTCTTTAATCTTGGGGGAGAATTGCCGGCTCACAAGTTCGAAGATAATGTTTCCTTTCCGGAGGGATACCTCCGCCAGGGGAAAGGCGAAGACCACCACCATGAGCTGCTCTGATCCCTCGAAGGCTCCGGGCACGGGCATACCCAACTTGCGACTGACAACGTGAATGGTCATCATGATCATCATGGCAAATAGAGAGATTCCAGCCGTGATGGTCATCCAGTGGGCTACAGGCTCAATATTCGCCCCTCGTTTGCAGTAGGTCCAAATGGAATTTGAAAACATCAGGAATTGAACCTCCTCCCCCCGGCATTAATGGCTCGCCATCATTTCCAGGGGTATCCTTTGTCTTTTACTTCTTTCTCGGCCTTTTCCACTTCATCCCACAGAGCTTCCAACGCTTTTACCACTTTCCCTTTGGGGCCAAGTTTCTTATCCTGCGCCATGGCTAAATCCATCGCGGCATCCCGGCCAAGTTTCTTCATTTCTGCGATTTGTTTCTCGGTCGGATAAATTATATTGATCCCTCTTTTTTCCTTCCACTCTTTAACCAGTTCTTTTTCTCTTTCATAAATTCTCTTGGCTATCATGTTTTCGCCCCACTCGACGCCGACATCCATGATCGCCTTTTGGTCTTTCTTCGATAAAGAATTGAATTTTTTAAGGTTCATTACGGTGGCCGCGGACATCACCACGCCGCTTTTCAATACGACCAGATTATTCAAGACCTCATATTGTTTAAGGTCATTGGCAAGATTCAGGGTGTTTTCAAACCCCCAAACGGTTCCTCGTTCTACTGCTTCATATACGTCGGTGATGGCTAAAAATACGGGCTTCATGCCCATCTTTTCAAACCAGGTTTTGCGGGCTCCTCCCATGGTCCGGCCGACTTTCCCTTTAAAAGACTCCGGGCCAGTCCAATCACCCTTTAAAAACCATTGGAAGGTACCGCTGGTATAAGGGCAAACCCACTTTACACCGCTCGCCTCATATTCCTTCTGCAACTCCGGCATTCTTTTGTGGAAAAGGTTGCTGGTGGCTCGCATGCCCACCCAAAGATCCGAAGCGTTATAAGCATGTTCAAACACCAGAATCGTCGGCAGCTGGGTGGGGAAATAAGCGCCGGAAGCAATCCCAAAATCCGCCACGCCCTTGTCCACACTTTGGAGCACCTCGGTCATGGAAAATAGGGCGTTGGACCAAAACCATTTGATCTTGACCCGACCTTCGGTTCGCTTTTCAACGAGTTCTCCCCATTTCCGGTACTCATCGCTCATCAACCCCACCGAAGGCAAAAAATTCTGAAAGGTTAACTCCACCGTCTTGGCCGATGCCGGTACGGCTGATCCCATGATAAGCAGGCTCATGGCCCAAAAAAGCGCTACACCCCAGAACATCATTTTCCTACCCATTTTTATACCCTCCTTCTTCGATTTTTTTTTGCTGTTTGTAGCAGCTTTCTGGAAAGCTGCTACAAACAGCAGTAAGCGGTTCCCTCACGGGATTCGCTGTCTCGCTATTTTAATGTTCTAACAGCTTTTCTTCGAAGGGGAACCGGCTGATCACGTCTAAGCCGGTCTCGGTCACAACAATGTTGTCTTCCAGCCTCACCCCCCCTATTCCCGGTTCGCCAAAGTAGGGCTCGATAGAAAAGACCATTCCGGGCTCCAGGACATAAGCTTTATCCCGCGGGATCATATCTTCGCTGGCCACATAGGGAGGTTCAGCGGAGGCCAGCCCCAGACCGTGCCCCAGGATGCCACCCAAAATGGCTGGCCCTGCGGCATTGTAAACATCCGTGGTCAAGGCTCCGGGCTTGATGGCCGCTTCCGCAGCGCGCTGGGCCTCATAGGCTTTCATATGGATCTTTACCTGCTCCTTGGTAGGTTTGGCTCCCTTCCCGCAGATCCAGGTTCTGGTAAAGTCCCCATAATAACCGTTGATCCTGGCGCCGATATCGATAACCACCATGTCTCCATACTCAATCAGGCGATCCGAGGTAAAACGGCGATAGGGAGCCGTATAGGGACCGGAACAAACAATGTTGGCACATTGCGTCCATTCACTTCCCAGAGCTGTAAAAGTCCGCCAAGCTTCGGCCAAGACCTCACACTCCCTTCGTCCTGGCCGCATAAATTCCAAGGCAGCCGCCATGCCCGCAGCCGTGACCGAATAAGCCAACTTGAGGGTGTTAACCTCGTCAATGGTCTTGGTCTTTCTGGCTTCCAGCATGATCTTCTGCCCATCCACCAATTTGGTTTTGGGGAAGAGCTGGGGAAGCCTTTCCACCAAAGCCTGGTTCCAGGCATCCACCCCGATCACGCTCGGCTGCTTAATTCCTGCCTGGGCCATGAGTTCTTTGGCTTTGTTGACCCAGTTACGCACCCCATCCTCCGTTTCCAGACCCCCGCCGGGTTGCTCAAAAGTCCGGTCGGCAACCCAGGGCATCCGCAGTTTAGCGTGATCCACGTCCATGGTAAAAATGTAAGGATCCTCGCCGTTGATCAACAAGGATGAAGCCAGGCCAAAGAAAATCATCGGCCAGTCATGTACCCGGTACCCGCTGACGTATTTCACGTTCTCCAGCCGGAAGAGAAGTAGGGCATCCGCTCCGCTCGCTTTCAAGGCGGCCTTGGCTTTGGCCAGCCTTTCACTGCGCATACGCTTTACATCTATGCGCTCCTCCCAGTCAACGGTGATCAACCCCAGCCCGGGGTTTTCATACGGGTACTTAAACTCCCGACCTTCATAGCCTCTCCCCAGATCGAAAGGATCCCTTAAATCCTTTATGGCCATTTCGTATTACCTCCTTGTTTGAAGTTCTCCCCCCAAAGGGTTGTTTAATCCACAAATCCTTGCCCCATTGGCAAAAAATCTACCGCTTTTTTGGCCAATCGTTCACCTCCCTTCTATTGTGGGCCAATATTTGCCCCGAACCATATTGGTTAGCTATCCATTTCTTAGATGAGGGGTCCTTAAAAGCCGTTCCGATGCAGCCAACTCCCTTCCTGCCGATGAATTTTTTTTACCGGTTCTTCGGCCGGCACCCCGATGGAAAGGGCGGCGGCCAGCTTAAATTCCTCCGGGACATGCAGAAGTTGGTTAATTTCTCCAATGGCCTTGCCCCAGAAAGTAGCAATGCGCAATCCGAGTCCTTCAGCAACGGCAGCCAGGGACATATTCTCGATGCATAGCCAGGCACTCGCATCCTGGAATCGCCCTCTTTTGCGGTGATAGATCATGACCAGACTGGCGTTGGCAAAAGATTCCCTCTGTGCCGGCCCCTGGCTGGCAGCGATCTGCTCTGGCGACTGGCACTTTTCAATGTCGGGAAATTTATATACAAGGTTCAGCTTGTATTTTATTGTGCTGACCTTTTGGATGAGGCCCGGATCATCAATAATGATGAATTCCCAGCTTTGCCGGTTGCCGGCTGAAGGAGCCTGGGTCCCCGCAGCGATGATACGGTTTAACTGTTTCTCAGTAGCCGGGCCTTTAAATTTCCGGATCGTTCTGCGCTTTCTTATGGCCTCGTAAAGGTCCACAATTCCACCTCCCTTTACCGAATTTTCTTTAACCGTCAAATCCTTCGGTTCTCCTTCCCGTATTCCCGAACATCCTTAAAAATGCGGGGGACGGAAGCCCATTTGGTAGCAGGCCACGGGCTTATCCGTAAGGCATAAATTGCAATTGAGGCAAGTTGACCTTGCGGCAAGACCCCGCCGGATTAAATTGGGAAATTCGGGCTCGCGGATCAAGGGGCGGCACATAGAAATAAAGTCCGCTGAGCCCTCCAACAGGATATTTTCCATCACCCGCACCGTTCTTATCCCTCCCACGAGGATGAGTGGACAAGAAATTCTCTTTTTTATCTTCCCCGCATATTCCAAAAGGTACGCTTCCTTAAACCTAATCTGTCGGGCGAGGTGGGTTAATTTTTCCCTGATTCGCTCCTTCTCTTCTCCGGAAGCTCGAGTGTAAAGCCAATAGTTCTGAGGAATATCCCCCCGAGACATGTAAAAATGGGTTTCCCACGTCCCGGCGCTGATCTCGATGGCGTCTATGCTCAGGGAAGACATGCGTTCCGCAATACGCGCCGCATCTTCCACTCCCAGACCATCCTCCAGGTAGTCATTGGAATTCATTCTGAGTAAGATTGGATAATCTTTTCCCAGGTGCCTTCGTATTCCCTGATAGATCTCAATCAAGAACCTCATTCTTTTTTCAAAAGTTCCTCCCCAATCATCTGTCCGACGATTGGTCCGGGGAGAAAGGAACTCATGAATCAGGTAGCCGTGGGCCGCATGGATTTGTACCCCGTCGAAACCGGCCTGCCGGGCTCTCTCCGCCGCCCGAACGAAGTTATCAACGGCCTCTCCAATTTGCTTCCGATCCATGGCGATGGGAGTCACTCCCAAAAGGTTGGGGACGGCAGAAGGAGCCACGGGGGTTCCCCCCACCAATTCCACGGTCCCCTGCCGGCCGCAATGCGATAACTGGGCGACCACCTTTACCCCGTATTGATGTATGCGATCGGTTAGCTTTTTATACCCATCGATGACTTCATCCCGGTGAAGGCCGATTTTCTTCGGGAGCCCCTTTCCGTTCCTCTGGGTATAAGCCCCCCCCGTGATGATCATCCCGATTCCCCCCTCGGCCAGACGGGTATAAAGATCCACCAGCTTCGGGGTGCAGCCTCCATCATCGGTAGCCATCTTCTCAACGGTTGGCGCTCTCACCAGGCGATTTTTGACCAACAATTTCCCGATTGTTTTCGGTTCAAAAAGAATGGACATCCGACCCTCTGCTATCACTAAACTTTTGCTGCGGCTTAGATGGGAATCATTCTAACAAAAATTTTATCCTGAGCCACTCTGAGCCTTGGCGAGTGATCCAGGTTCAAAGTCTTGACTAAATCTTAGTCCTTGGTTTTGAGATTAAATTTTGAGATTAAATAGGGAACTCGCCTGGGCCTGCTCTTTTGAATAATCCAAGCTCACCCGGCCTAAAAGTTCCTTTTCCGCAAAATCCAGGTGCTCCTTTATGGCCTCCCGAGCGGAAACGGCGTCATGGATCTCAACGGCTCTCAATATTTTTTTGTGTTGGGCCAAAATAATTTTTAAATATCCCTCTAAATCTTGATTGCCATCCAGGAGGGAATAATATTTATGGGTTTGAAAAAGCAACCCGGTAATTAGATCGTAAACCTTGAAAAAAACAGAATTCTGCGAGGCATTTACCAGGGCCCGGTGGAAGGAAACATCGGAAGCCACAGCTTCTTGAATTGCTACGGTATCAACCAAAGTTTCCTCGATCTCCTTTATATGATTCGAGGTCGCCCGCTCGGCCGCCAATCCAACAAGCCCTATTTCCATAAGCTTCCTGGTTTCAAAAACCTCGTGAATGGTAGAGCTCTGGCTATCCAGCCAGAAAAAAGAATTAAAATTATGCTGGCTGTCACAAATAATTGTGCCTTCTTTGGTCCGCTGGGTGATGCCGATGGTTTCTAAGGCTTTTAAGGCTTCCCGTATAGAACTTCGTCCTACGTTAAAGAACCCGCTTAGTCGCCTTTCGGACGGCAACTTTTCCCCCCTGTTCAGCCTTCCCGAACGGACCATAGAAATGATTTGATCGATAATTTCCCCGGAAATCGTGGTTTTTTTTATGGGCCTGAATTTATCCATTCGAATTAGTTCCGGAAAGTTATCTCGCGGCAACCCAGCCTCCATCTACGAATAATGTTTGGCCAGTAACAAAATCAGAGGCTGCGCTGGCCAAATAAATGGTAGCCCCGATCAGGTCATCAGGGGTTGCCAGACGCCCTAAAGGAATGCGGCTAAGAACCATTTTTAAAACTTCACCTTTTAGAAGTTCTTCCCGGCTAGGGGTGCGTACAGCAGTGGGGGCAAGGGCATTCACTCTAATCCCATGGGGAGCCCATTCCATTGCCAGGGCTTCCGTGAGGTGTGATACCCCGGCCTTGAGGGCCCCGTAGACAGAACGGCCATGAATAATACTGCGGCTGAAAGTAGAGCTTAAATTGATTATTTTGCCGTAGTTCTGATTGCGCATGATAGCCCCGATAATTTGACAGCAGAAAAAAGTTCCTTTCAAACTAGTATCCAACATCAAGTCCCATTCGTTTTCGGTCACCAGCCATGCCGGTTTGGTAACTGTATAGGCTGCATTGTTGACGAGAATGTCTACCTTGCCGAAACGATCCAGAATAAAATTCCCCAGTTCTTCAATGCTGCTTATCTTGCCCACATCCAGGACAAACACTTCCCCTCTTCGCCCAAGGGTTTCTATCTCGGCCTTTACTTCCATCAGCTTTTGTTCGCGGCGGCTGCAGACGATGGCATCCGCACCCGCCCCGGCTAAACCCAACGCCAATTCGCGGCCAATCCCCTCGCTGGCTCCCGTTACCACTGCTGTCCTGCCGGCAAGATTGAAACGCTCAAGATACTTATTCAATTTTGAGCCTCCATTTATTGGTCTGACATGCAGATAAGCTGATGCAGAATACTAAAACTATGTCAACTTTTTTTCAAGATTTTTTTTAATTTTTTTTTGATAGACCTTTTTTTCTATTTTCCCCTTTTCCAGGAAAGGGCATTGCAGATGTAATAATATGGTTTTATTATGAAATTTTATATTTTCCCGTTTTTTTACTTCAATAGATTAATAAAGGCACTCCCCCGCTTTTGGATTCAGTGAATTTTTTGGTTGAAATATTTTTGAGCTTTTAATATTCTCTCGGAGAACTGAAGACTTGAAAAGAATAAGGGGATTATTATCCTTGGAAAAAATAATACGGAAAGGAGGAAGGCCGCCATTTAACCCGGGCGAGCCGGGGAAGGATTCGCTAAAGCAAATTCCGAGATTCTATTTATCAAAGGAGGAAGAGATGAAAGGTTTAAAACCATGGTTCACCGCATTGGTTGTTTTAGGGCTTTTATGGAGCGTATCCTCCGCACAAGCAGCTCAAGGGGACAAACCAGTCATTTTGAAATTTTCCGTTTGGACCCCTTCTCCCAACGTGAACATGTTTTCTAACGCCAACAGTTGGCTGGTGCGAGAAGTTGAGAAACGAAGCAAGGGTCGCCTGAAAATTGAATATTACTGGGCGGGCTCCCTCGTCCCGGCCAAAAAAACGGTCGATGGGTTAAAAAGCGGCATTGCCGATCTGGCTTTCGTGAATGCCGACTACGCTCCCGGGAAACTGCCCCTCACCACGGTGGGCTCCCTACCCGCGATCAGTCACGATTATTACACGAGCGCCATGGCCCTTAAGGATTTAATGCAATTGCCGGAAATGCAGGCGGAATTGGACGCGAATAATATCATGTACCTGAGTCACCTCACCAACATTTCCCTGGGAATATGGACGAAAGAGCCGGCCCGTTCTATTGCCGACCTAAAGGGAAGGAAAATCGTCGTAGTCGGCGATCGAGCGCGGGTAATGCAGGCGCTCGGGGTTACCCCCGTCTCGATCATTTCTACCGAAATTTATCCTGCGATGGAAAAGGGGACAGCGGACGGCGGAGCGGCCAATCCAGGGTATGCCGGTGATTATAAATGGCCGGAAGTCGCCCCTTACTATTTCGAGCTCTTGCTCGGGAACACCGGGGACATGTTTATTGGCATCAATAAAAATAGCTGGAAGAAGATCCCTGCCGATATTCAAAAGATGTTTATCGATTTGCGCGAGGAAGCCATCAAAGTCGGCCATGAAATGTACCAGGGGAATGCGGAGAGTAATTTAAAGACATGGGTCGCCAAGAAAATCGTGACCCACACCAAACCTTCCGCGGCGGATGTAGCCTTACTGGAAAAAACCGCCAGCGACCTCATTTGGAAAAACTGGGTAGAAAAAATGGAGAAAAGAGGGCTCCCTGGGAAAAAGGTTCTCGCCAAATGGATAGAGCTTAACAAAAAGTATGCCGCCCAAAGCCCCTTTAAGTAGGATTTGTTCGGGTGATGCACCCCAGAGGGTACAGAGGAAATTTGCAATCCATCAAGGCAATAAGCTCCTTTTCGCTGCTTACCTGTGTGCCCTCGTTAAGTGAAAGCAATTCCACATCCGTCTCCGTTTTTTTCTGGGCAATGGATCTCTAAAGGAAAAGGTAAGCATGCCTCTTCAGAATGTTGAAAAAATTCAGATTTCAGTGGAAAGAGGATTTAATATCTTTTCCGCGGCCGTAATTACGTTTTCGATGCTTCTGACGACAGTTGACGTCGTCCTCCGGTACCTTTTTAACAGCCCGCTCCCCGGTGTCTATACCATCGTCGAAATGTCGATGCTGGGGGCTGTCTTTCCCGCAGTGGCCTATGTCCAGCAGACTCGGGGAAATGTTCGGGTGGATATTTTTATTGATCGGATTACGGGCAATCCTCGCAGGGTCTTTGAATTGGCCACCCTCTTTTTAGCGTTCGTGGCCTTTGCCTTGATGTGCTGGCAAATCGGACTCTTGGCGCGGGAAGCCTGGGTCACGGGCGATTTTGACATGGGATTAATTGAGTTGCCTTTCTGGCCCCCGATGACGGTGATGACGATCGGGCTGGGATTGTTATGCTTACGATTCGTCACGGATATTAAAAATTATCTCATCGAATTAAAAGAAAATAGTTCGCGTTGGAGCCTCTTGCTGATCCTTTCCCTTCTCCCTTTGGCCGCTTTTACCCTTTTTTTGGGACTCGTCAGGCCTGGCGAATTTAATCCCATGACGGTCGGCTGGATCATGATGGTCGCCATGGTTGTGGTTCTATTAATGGGACTCCCCGTTTCTTTTGGCTTATTGCTCGTGGGAATTGTCGGCTACTGGGTGTTGGGTGGGCCGACAAAAACCTTCTCCCTTCTGGGGATCGTACCCTATGAGCGTATATCTCATTATCCTCTCAGCTGTGTCCCCTTATTTATTCTCATGGGCCATCTTGCCTATCAAGCCGGATTTGCCAATTCCATGTACAGTACCGTTCAGAAATGGATCGGACACATGCCCGGCAGCATGGCCCAGGCGACTGTATTAGGGGGCGCCGCCTTCGGGGCCGCCTGTGGAGCCGGGATCGCCAGTTGCGCTACTTTGGGTAAAATCTGCATCCCCGTCATGCGGAATTTCGGAGTCGATACGAGAATGGCTTTGGGATGCGTTGCCGCAACAGGGGGATTGGCCGCCTTAATTCCTCCGAGCATTGTGATGGTGATCATCGCTTTGATCACCGATCAGTCGGTCGGCAAGCTGCTGATCGCAGGGATCATACCGGGGTTGGTCGCAGCCGGATGCTTCATGGTGATCATTTACATTCGGGTGAAGCTGAATCCCAAACTCGCGCCGCAAGCCCTTTCCGGAATTACCTGGAAGGAGAGAATCGTTTCCTTGAAGGGAAGCTGGGGGATTGTGATGCTGGCCATCATCGTGATGGGCGGAATATACGCCGGCATATTCACACCAACGGAAGCTGGAGCGCTGGGGGCTTCTGGGGCTTTATTCTTGGGCCTCATTACCAAGCGCCTGACCATGCAAAATTTCAAGGACGCGATTATGGATAGTACGAAGACCACGGCCATGATCCTGCTGATTCTTGCCGCGGCTACGGTCTTCGGGTGTTTCCTGGGCATCAGCCGGATTCCGACGCATATGAGCGATTTTCTGCTGGAGCTGCAGGTCCCCCGCTTGGTGGTCCTCACTGGGGTGATCGTCATGTATATCATTGCCGGCATGTTCATGGACATGATCGCCTTTACCTTTTTGACCTTGCCGATCGTTTATCCGGCCATCATCGCTTTAGGGTATGATCCCATATGGTTTGGAGTCGTGATCGTAGTGCTCTGTGAATTGGCCCTGATTACGCCTCCCTTTGGTTTGAACCTTTTTATTTTGCGCGGGATGATTCCCGGCGTGACAATGGGAGATGTGATCATAGGTTCCGTTCCCTTTATGTTCATGTATGTGCTTACGGTTATCCTGATGATCCTTTTTCCAGGGTTGGCGACCTGGCTACCAAGTTTGATGTAAGGGAAGGTGAATTATCTTTTTTAGGTGATAGAATCCCTCTGCGGAATGACCGGCAGGAGCAAACGGGAAGCTCTGTCTTTGCCGGAGTAGAGGGTATTCTTGCCGCCGAATACGGAAGGAGGCCGGTTCTTCGGATTATCGTGAAGAAAGGGCCCACAGCCCTTCATCTCGTTGACGAAGGTCTTCAACCGGGCGGCTTCCCCCGCGTACTCGTAGTCCTTGCCGCGGATGGTCAGAGCGATCCGGTATCCGGCCGGAACGACGACGCCAGTCGGCCAGATCTCCAAATCCAGCTCGTACACTTCGCCGGGCGTTAGGGGCTCCACCACATTGTGAGTGTGGTACGGACGGTACTCAGTGCTGAGGTTGGGGTCGAGTTTACGGTGCGAAGCTCGAAGCCAGCCCTGGCTGATGGGGGTATGGGGATCCAGCGCTCCCTGAAATACCACTTCGCTGCCGTCAGGAGCGAAAACGCGGAGGATCAAGAAGAGGTCCATGTCGGTCGTGGAGGAGGAAACAAAAAGCTTGGCTGCCGCGGGTCCGGTGATTTCTGTCGCCCTGCTCAGCGGGGGAGCCAGGAAGGTGATGCCGTCGCCCAGAGCCTCGTAATCGATGCTTCGTTCGATGTTCAACGGCTCCCGGCTGAGGCTGCGGTCGGTAGGGTTGAGGTAGAACCGGGTCCATCGGGTCCGGGCCAGAGGCCACTCGTTCTCCCCCCGTTCCTCGAAACCGTCAATCCTGCGCACCTGGAGCTGAACCGGCGGTTGGGTTGGCCAATCGTTGGCGATCCCTTTAAGGAAATGGTCGAAGAAGCGCTTCTGAAGTGTGACCCCGTAACGAGTGTAGAACTCGGTCCAGTGCTCCCGCCCATGCACCTCAAGCCATTTCTGTTTTGATGCCGCACGCACGAACCCCTCGAAGTTGCCGCGAGAGTGAAGTCCCAGGCCGCCCCAGTTGGCCGAGGAAAGCATGGGGACGGTAACCTTGGACCAGTCGGGCGATCTCTCCCGGTGGTAGTTGTCGTCCAGCGGATGGGCCTGGATCACCTCTTCAAGGTTTGTTCGATTCCTGGCCAGCTCTTCGTCCGATAACGTGCCGGGGCCGGCAACCCGCTCACCCGTGTTGGGATTGACGGGACCTCGCTCCCCCAGGCCATGCTGGACGGTCATGACCTGTTTCTTGAACCAGTTGCCGAAGAATGTGCACAGGATGCCTCCGTGGTACGTCATGTCGCGGTACCAGTCGGCGGCTCCTTCCCAGGGGATGATCGCCGCCAGGTGGGGAGGCTGCAGCGAGGCTACGTGCCACTGGTTGATAGCGTAGTAGGAAATCCCCGGTAGGCCCACTTTGCCGTTGCTCCATGGCTGCGTACCAGCCCACTCGATGCAGAGGTAGAAATCACGGGTCTCCCGGGGAGAGAAAGGGTCGATAAACCCGGGGGAGCGGCCGGCGCCCCGGGAGTCGACGCGCACGCATACATAGCCGTCCGGTACCCACTTTTCAGGATCGACCACCTCCCAGTTTTGGTACTTGTTGGTCGAACCCTCTACCACATCCGGGTGCATGTCAGCCATCCTCTGCCACTGGTCGGGGTAGCCTTCCTGGAAAGCCAGGCCCTTCGCATAGGGGCCGTAGGAAAGGATGACCGGATACTGGCCCTCCTGCGGCGGGCGGTAGACGTCGGCTCGAAGCACGATTCCATCGCCCATAGCGATCTGAACATCCCAATCAATTCTCATCCCGTCCCTGATTTCGCTTTGTTGATTCATCATCTTTCATCTCCGGTATCAATTGAGCGTTGGGAAAAGGCACGCTGAATTTCATTGAACCCCTTTCATTTACCCCCCGCAATGACCAGGTCGGGATTCATGATTCCTTTGGGGTCTAAAACCCTTTTAATTTTTTTGATAAAATCATAATACGCGGCATCAAGCCTTTTGGTAATTACCGGGAGGAAGTCGGTGCCAACCCGATGAGGGACACCGCCAATGTCCATGAGTGCTTCCATAAGCTTTCTGGCCAAAGCCAGCGCTTTTTTCCTCTCCGAGGCGTCCGGGCCTCCGACGGGGATGATGGCGTGGGCAAGCATGATCGGACCGGAGATCGGATATCCCAGCATCGGTATGTGAGTGCCATGTTCTTGGCCAATTTTTTGGGTGAGCTCTGAAGCTTCAAGAAATTTTCCCATTGGCACCATAGCTACTAACATGATCCGAGGACCTTTGATGGCGCCTGATATTAATTTATAACGACCCTCCCACCATTCCGGAAACTCATCTTCTACGACGATCCCACCTTGCTTCGCGGCGATTGCGCAAGCTTGGGCTATGTGATGGTTTACATCGACGGCGTCTCCATCGCCTCGAATGGTTAAGACAATTTTTAAATCTTCGCGAATCAGTTCTTTAATCCTTGGAATAACTGCCATAAGCATTTCTCTTGGCATAAGCCGTTGCTCTCCAATCGTGAGCAATCCCCCTTTTCTTTGGGTCTCTTGAAACTCGCGCAAGACATTTACCGCGCCACCCAGGGCAGGGAAACCAATCATCCTCGTAATAATCGCCTCCGGCCATTTATGCATTTTTAAGGTTGCTTCGGTGATGACTCCGAAGGCCCCTTCGGCCCCGATGAAGAGCCCGGTAAGGTCAGCGGGGAAGAAACGCCTGGCGAAGTTACCGGCAGCGCTTTTAACCGCGCCAGACCCGGTTGGCACGATCTCCCCGGTCGGAAGTACAACTTTTAACGCGACGATCTGCGTCGCTTGATCTTCGAATCCGCTGCTCGCATAAGGACTTGTACCCCAAGTCTCGATGTGGCCCCCGAGGGTAGCGGTTCTTCCGCTTTCGGGGAAGAGGACCAAACGGTACCCCTTCTCGCTAATTTTGGACTCAAGCTTGGTGAAAGAGATCCCGGCTTCAGCTGTGACGGTCAGCGTATCTTCGTCGATGACCCGCACTTCATTCATGCGGGTCATGTCCATGAGAATTCCACCTGCTCCGGGGCGGGATTTGCTCCACCAGCCGGTCCCACCGCCCCGAGGTTTTACGGCGGTTTTTTCCTTATTGGCCACTTTTAATATTTGAGAAACCTCTTCCGATGTTCTCGGGCTTACCTTAAGGTATGACTTCTCTCTTACGATCCACTCTTCTCCGACGATTCTGGCCAAAGCCTTGTCTAGTTTATTGGTCTCTTTCTTCATCATCCCCTCCTTAACTTGGATTACCAATGCCAATCAAAGTTTAAAGGATAATTTATTTTCTTAGGGAATACAACAAAATCTGTCGTTAGCCTCAACCCTCCCCTAACCCGGCCCAGGTCCAGATGGTAAGGACCATCGGCTGGGGGATCGTTAAAACAATCAAGATCTCCTAAGCAGAGAATACTTGAACAAACATTTAAATTCTTATATTCTAAATTTTTAATACCAGTTTATATTCCCGATGTATTCTTTTTTTCTCGATCCCATTGCGGTGGGATACATCAACAACAAACCTACTGGAGAGGTGGGGGCATGAAAGATAAAGGCTATTTGGTAATGGGTTTTAACCCATCGCGGCTTGCCCGCTAAACCATACGAAACGAAGGGAGGGTTAAGACATGAGCAAAGAACGAGCCGAGTATTCGGCGATTGTAGATCGTAAGCCTGTAAAGCTTCCCGGCGGTGCCCGGCTGGGTGTCTGGTTCATTATCAATGTCGAGAAATGGGATATCAACGCCACTATGGCAAGGACAGTTCTCCCGGCCCCCCAGGGGGTAACCGTTACCCCAGATATTGCCAACTTTAGTTGGTTTGAATATGGGCTGCGGGTGGGTTTTTGGCGTTTAAAAGAGGTTCTGGATAAACATCAGGTTAGGGCTACTGTGAGCCTCAATGCTCCCGTGTGTAACGCCTATCCGGAGATGGTCAAAGCAATGCTCCGCAGCAATTGGGAGATTTTAGCCCACGGCTATGAGCAGCGGGCTATAAATCTGGAAAAGGATGAGCGGGAGGTTATTCGGCGAACCATTAAGACTATCCGCGATTTCACCGGCAAGGCCCCCCGGGGATGGATGGGGCCGGGATTGAACGAAACCTTCGATACTCCGGACATCCTGGCCGAGGAAGGGTTTGAATACGTCGCCGATTGGGTAAACGATGACCAACCATATCCCTTGAAAGTCAAGAGCGGGAAATTGATCGCCGTGCCCTATACGCTTGAACTCAATGATATTCCCATCTATCTGGTTCAGCACCATCGATCACCGGAAATCTACGAGAGGTCCCGGGATGCTTTTGATACCTTGTATCGGGAGGGGGCAGAGAGTGCTCGGTTCATGGGGATTGCGGTGCATCCCTACATTTCAGGTGCGGCCCATCGGATCAAATACATTGACCAGATTCTGCAGTACCTAAAGGGGCAGGAAGGAGTACTATTCATGACTGGGGAAGAGATCCTGGATTGGTACAATGAGGTTGCCGCTAAAGAATCCCCCCCATCATGAGCGCCTGTGACCCTGCATCGGGAAATCCTTTTCTTTGGGTCTAATTTATGGTAGCCAAGAGAGCGTGAGAGATTTGGAAGAAATCGTTCACCAGGATAAAATGTCGGCTCAGAAATCTCTCGTGAAAAAACCGACCTTAAGGAATTATATCCCCAGGTATTGAGCCTTCACTTGCTCGTTTTCCCAGAGTTCTTTCGGGGTTGATGAATAGACAATCGTCCCCTTACTGAGAACGTGGGTGACATCGGAGACTTTTATGGCAAAGGGGAGGTTTTGCTCGACGAGCAGGGTTGATAACCCCCCTTCCTTAAGCTGTAAAATCGCCTCCCCTATCGTCCTGACCAGGAGAGGCGCCAAACCCTCGGTGGGCTCGTCCATGAGGAGAAGCTCCGGATTGGTCATGAGGGCTCTGGCGATAGCAAGCATTTGCTGTTCCCCGCCGCTCAACTCATTGCCTTTATGGTGAACGCGGGCTTGGAGCGGCGGGAAGAAGGAGAATATCTTCTCCATGTTCCAGGTGTCGGCTCCCTTACCTCTTGCCCCCACTTTTAAATTCTCCAATACACTCAGAGAAGGGAATATGCGTCTCCCTTGGGGCACGAGCCCTATCCTCATTCGGGCTATCCTGTATGATGGGCTGTGCGTAATGTCCCTTTCTTTGAACAAAATTTGACCTTGCCGCGGTGGATTAAAGCCGACGATGGATCTTATCAGGGTTGTTTTCCCCATACCATTGCGGCCGAGAATACCAACCACCTTTCCTTTGGCAACTTGCAAGGAGATTCCCTGAAGCACATAGCTATCCCCATAGTAAGTATGGATATCGAGGATCTTCAGCACGATTATTCCATTCCTAAATAGATCTCTTGTACCGTGGTGTTAGCCTTAATATCCTCTTTGGTTCCTGAGGCGATTAAGCTCCCTTGGTGCAGGACCGTTATGTTTTCAGCGAGTTCAAAAGCCACGTCCATGTTGTGTTCGATCAGCAAAATGGTTATAGCGGGATCGAGTCTCTTCAACGTGGAGGTAAACGAGAGGGTTTCGGCAGGGGATAACCCTGCGGTTGGCTCGTCTAAGAGTAAGAGACGAGGTTGCCCAACTAAAGCCAGGCAGACCTCGATTTGGCGCTGTTGACCGTGGGAGAGGTTCTTCACCAGTACGTCCCTCTTCTCCCACAATTCTACATCCATCAACAGTGACTTTGCTTTCTCGTAGAGATGTTGATAGGAGGAAATAGGTAGATACATGACGTATTTCGTCTTTTCCAGCCCCTGGGCGGCTAAGAGAAGGTTTTGCAGGACAGTCAGGTTCGGAAAAAGATTGGTAATCTGAAAGGTCCTCGCTATACCGAGGGCCGTCCTCTGGTGAACCGGGATCTGAGTCACCTCCTCTCCGAAATGGAAGATCCTCCCCCGGGAAGGGGGAAACTCCCCACAGATGAGATTAAAAAGGGTCGTCTTCCCCGCGCCATTCGGGCCAATAATGGCCCGCCTCTCCCCTGCTCTGATTTCCAGGCTCACGTTATTGACCGCGGTCAACCCGCCGAAGTTCTTCGTTAGATCCTGAAGGACGAGACAGTGTGTATCCACCCATTTCTCCTGAATGATTTTTGGATTCCCCTCTTCTTTATGGCTTCAGAGGCGGATAATCCCTCGTGTACAGTGGTTGTTTTATGTACTCGTCGGGATTGTACTTCCAGAACTGCGAAACCTTCGGGTAAACCTTAATGACGGTATTTTGCAGCTCCCCGCCAACCTTTCCCACCTTCCGGATGTAGATATTCTGGACGGGGTTGCCAAAACTATCGAGTTCGATGGGCCCGCGGGGGGCATCGGCAATCTTTAAATTTTTCAGAGCGCTGAGAAACTTTTCACGGTCTTCCGCCTTCCCTTTAAGGGCTTTGATCGCCTCAATAATCCACTTTCCCCCGGTATAAGGCCCCTCGCCATAGTAGGAGGCACTCTTTCCCGCAAATTTCCGAAAGGCCTGGGCAAATTTCTGGTTTACCGGCGTGTCGATGGCCGCACTGTAGTGCAGAGTCGTCATAACACCAATCGCTTCGTCCCCCATGGAAGGAAGGACATGCTCATCCGTGGTCGTTCCGCCGCCGGTGAGGGGGATTTTATCCTTGAGCCCGTAGTCTTTGTATTGTTTTACGAACTGCAAAGCTCCAGCGCCAAAAAAGAGGGCAAAAACAGCATCGGCCTCCTTATTAATTTGCCCTAAATAGGGCCCGTAATCCATGGTTCCCACCGGGGTCCATAGCTTCTGGATGATCTTTCCTCCCGCTTCTTCAAAGGTCCTCTGAAACCCCCCGATGACTTCCCAGCCGAACGCGTAATCATATCCTATGGTCGCCACCTTACGGTAGCCAAGCTCCTTGTAGGCATACTCGCCGAAGGGGTGAGAAGGCTGGCTGCTGGTCCACCCTGTCCGAACCATCCACTTGCCCCGATGCCTCTGGGTAAGGTCGTCTGAGGCCATAATGGCATAGATGGCGGGAATCTTCTTCGAATCCACATAAGGCATAAGGGCATAACCTGTGGAGGCCATAAGTCCCCCGATGAGAACATGCACGCCATCTTTTTCGACCAATTTTCTGACTTTAGTCAAAGCCACGGCGGGTTTGGCCTCGGTGTCCTCGGAAATCAGCTCGATCTTACGGCCAGTAACCTGGGAACCTTGCTCTTTAAGATAAACTTGCAGACCCGAGAGCATGTCCTTTCCCGTCTGAGCGGCGTGTCCGGTTAGCGGTGCAAAAAAGCCGATCTTTATCGGACCTTTTTCCTGAGCCAGCACCGAAGTGGGCATGGCCGCGATGCCAATCACCAACATTCCTATGAAAGAGACCAAAAATAGCTTCTTCATGATCATTCCTCCTTTCTTCATGCTTATCCACCCTAAAACATTTCAGATAGAGCCAGGACCCTACTCTTTGTCACCTCCTTTCACCAGTCGTTTTCCCAATTCCATGATGCCACCCGGGACGTACAGAATGGCGAGTATATAAATCGCCCCCAAGATCAAGAGCCAGCGGTGGGTATAGGCGCTGATGAAGTTCTTCAAGAAAACAATCATTCCTGCCCCTAAAGCGGGTCCGATCAATGTCCCAGGCCCCCCCAGGATGACCATGAGAAAGGCCTCGAAGGATGCGGTTAGATCAAGGTCCATGGGACTCACAAAACCGTTGTAATAAGCCCAGAGGATCCCGGAGATCGCCCCGAAAGCCCCGGCCACAACATAGCTAAGATATTTATGGAGCCAGGTGTTGTACCCGAGGATACGCATACGCGATTCGCTATCGCGGATTCCCCTGAGGCTCAGGCCAAAAGGGGAACGGGTAAAAAGATATAAAAGAATAAGTACGACGAGAAAAACGGACAGGACGAAGTAATAAAAAACCATCGGATCTTCGAGGGGAATGGGAATTCCCAGCTCTGGTTTGGGAATACCAGCAATGCCATTATCTCCGCCGGTCATGGTTACCCAGCGGAATGCCAGCCCCCAGATTACCATTCCCAGGGCCAAGGTGATCATGAGAAAGTAAACTCCCCCGGAATGGGCCACCAACAGGCCAAACAGAAAAGCTATGGCCGTCGAAAGAAGAAAACCGCCAAAAACACAACCGAGGAAACCGACCTGATAGCGGGTACTCAGGATGGCGACTACATAAGCGGAGGTACCGAAGAACCCGGCATGACCGAAGGAGGGAAGGCCGGTGTATCCCATAAGAACATCCAGGCTCATCGCCAGTATCCCGAATATGAGCATTTGCGTTAGAATGGTCAACCAATAAGAAGGAAGAATAGGGGGGAGCATCATCAAAAGGAAAAAAGCCACAATCATTCCCCCTATCTTAAACTTGGACCCGGTTATCAGCCTCATTGATCCCGCCTCCTCATTTTCTGCCAAAAAGGCCTGTGGGTTTGATGGCCAGGATGATGGCCATGGGGAGAAAGAGCGTAAAGTAGGAAAGATCCGGAACCAAGGCTTTGCCGAAGTTATCCATCAACCCCACCAGGATACTCCCCACGGCTGCTCCCTTGAGGCTTCCCATTCCTCCCACGATTACCACCACGAAAGCCAGCGGTAAGATTTCAAAATCGGCTCCAGCGTAAACCCCGAAGAAAGGCGCGGCGATTACTCCTCCGAAAGCAGCCAAAAAGGCGCCGAGACCAAACATGAAGGCGGAAACCATGGGGACATTGATACCGATTCCCTTAGCCATTTCGTTGTCGTCCACGGTTGCCCTAAGCTTGGCCCCCAGGGAGGTCTTCTCATTGAACACCCAGAGTCCAATGGCGACGGCGATGGAAAGTGAGATCACAAACAAGCGATAGACGGGGAATATGATTCCTCCTGCCTGGATAGAACCCTGCAGAAAAGCCGGGGCAGGAAAGGAGTGGGGATCTCCTCCCCAGATCAGCAGAGCGAGGTCTCGGAAAATAAGGGCGAAACCCATGGTCATCAAGACCTGGGGAAAATGCTCGAAATATCTCCGGAGAAAGAAACGCTGCATCACGATTCCGATGCCGGCAATGGCTAGGGCTCCTCCGAGGATGGCCAAAGCAAAGTTCTCTGTTTTCCAGAATATGGAAAGTCCAATATAACCGCCGAGCATGTAGTACGAGCCATGGGAAATATTCACAATATTCATCACCCCGAAAATCAGGGAAAGCCCACTCGCTAGCAGGAAAAGGATAGCTCCAAAGGAAATGCCGCTGAGGGTTTGAACAATAAAAAATTCCATAATGTCTTACCTTTCCCCAGGATAAGGTGCGGTCAGATCCGGCCTTTTCCCAATAGGCTCTGTGGTGGGAGTTTTATATGGTTTCCGTTAAGATCCCACCTTCCCGTCCAGTTAAAGTACGCCCTAAGGTCTGAGAACTCCTTGCTCGCCGCGGTTCTAAAACGGGCATCTTGCCCTTTTGGTCCCATGGATGGCTGCTTTTCTTTTTCAATAAAAAGAAATGTACGCTTTTTAATAGAATCTGTCAATTATTAATTACATTTCCCGCCCGCCTCTGCGGAGGCAAGGTGGGGCATCTGCGCCAAAGCTTTCCGCCATGATTACTCGATCATGGCCCTCCAGCCCTGGTGAAAATACAAAACTGGGGATGGACAAGCACTTTGCCCTACTTGACAAAAAAAGCCGATCAATATATAGAAAATACCAGTCTAGCTAGGGTCGCGTCCCATAAGTTCATTGACAAAAACGGCCAGGAGCCAGGCGGAGAAGCGATGGTTTCCGCCAAGAGAGGCAGCCGACTCCCTGAAATTGGTCTAAGGGGGCAAAGATGTAGCCCTTGGGACAAAATAAGTCAGGATCGACTTCTTCCCAGAGGGGCTGAGCGCCTTATTTTGACAAGCTCAGCGATTCTCTGCCTGGCTCTCTGGCAACGATTTGAATTGATCAATTATTTCTGAGACCCGATCCTAGCGCAGGATGGTTGGAGGTTCATCCCTATATTTCCGGTAGGTGAGTTTTTCACTGAAGGTGGGGAAGATAGATATTTCAACCTAAAGATTTATTAGAGAGGAAGCAATTATGAGTGCACCAAGAATATTTCGTTGTCCTCGAGACATTATTTGGGGCAGAGGGAGTATTGCTTATTTGGAAAACATTGTTGGGAAAAGGGCAATGATCGTGACCGATCAGGTGTTAACCAGGTTGGGCGTTACCGCCCGGGTCAGAGAATATTTGCAGAAAGGCGGTTTGCAGGTAAGCGTTTTCGATGAGGTTGAACCCGAACCGTCGCTTCGCACCGTTATGCGGATGGTGACCGAAAACAAAGATTTCGGTCCTGATGTGATTGTGGGTATTGGAGGGGGTTCCGTCATTGATGCCAGCAAGGCCTTCAGAATTTTTTTCGAACATCCCCGGCTGACCTTCGAAGATGTTCATTCTTTGCAAGGACCCCCCAGGCAAATCATTCCCCCATTTACGAAGACAACCCATGTGGCGATCAGCTCAACCAGCGGTACAGGAGCTGATGCGAGCCACGTTTCTATTGTGACCGATCCGGCGATCCCGGCCAAATGCCCCATTGTCAGTCAAGAGCTTAAACCTAATATCGCCATCGTCGATCCGGATGTTGCTGACTCCATGCCTAAAGAAGTTATGGCCGATACCGGGATAGACGCACTCACGCATGCCATAGAATCTTATGTGAGTGGGATGGCTAACGATTTTTCCCGAGGCCTCTCGCTACAGGCAATAATCTCGCTTATGAAGTACCTTCCTCCAGCCTTTCTCGATAAAGACCCTGTGGCTAAGGAGCATATTCACTATGCCGCTACGATCGCGGGGATCGCTTTTTCCAATAGTGCGAACGGGATATGCCATACCATCGCCACGAAAGTCGGTGGGGTCTTTAAATTAACGCATGGGCGAGGAAATGCGATTGCCCTTCCTTATTCAATAAAATACAACAGCTCTGTGACTGGGGACCTATTCACCACCATTGCCAGAGCCATTGGGTTCGATGGCGATGACCAATTTCTGGCTGTCGATTACCTCATCCAAGCGATTGGCCAAATTGAGAAACAATTGGGTATACCGGATAGCTACAAAAAAGCGGGGCTCCCTGAAAATTTATATTACGCCAAAATTGCGGATTTTGCCCGGACGTCCACCACGTATCCTACGACTCTAACGAATCCGCGGCAACCCACGATTAAAGAGCTTGAATCTCTCTACACCGCCTGCTATCAGGGAGATTACAGTTTAATATAATCCCCCTAAGAGAGAACCATTACTGTGATCGACCAACCCATGATTCAATAGAGTTTCAACAGGATGATTGATTTCCATGTTACTGACCATTCGAAATTTCCGTGGGAGGTTCTATGGGCTTGGGGTATTGTGGCAAAATTCTTCGGGTTGACCTGACTCGAGAAATCACAAGAGACGAAGAACTCGACGAAAACTTGATTGAAAATTTTCTCGGCGGCCCCGGGTTGGGGGCCAAGATCCTTTTTGATGAAGTCCCGCCTCGTATCTCCCCCTTTGACCCCGAGAATAAGCTTATCTTTATGACCGGCCTTTTGACGGGAACACCCGTTCCGGCCGGTGGAAGTGAAAGGGCCGGAATATGAAACCTTACCCGTTCGTTTTACTCATCAACCTCTCAAACATGGAGCCTCGAAAGATCTGGTCGCAAGAGCGGGCGAGATGTTGGACGAATACTACCAGCTACGGGGGTGGAACCCCGAGACGGGATGGCCCACAAGAGAAAAGCTTATTGACTTATCCCTTCAAAAAGAATGGCAGGCATTATACGGAAAGTAACTGGATGCTAATACGAACGCATTAATTTTCTTTACCGCCATCCGACTCCCCCTCATCCCATCCCTCTCCCCCAGGAGACTGTGTCGTAACCCGGGCAGGAGGGCATGAACGAGGAAGCATCGGCGGGAGAAGAAGTTATCCAAAACTCTCCCGCTTTTTTCCGCAAAGAGACGGCGGATTCGTAGGGCAGCGGAAATATTTGATTTTCAGCCCGCCTTTAGAAATGGAATAAATTAATTTGGACACAGATTTTCATGGATAAACACAGATAACTACTTTAAGTGTTTTTTGCATGAAATATCCTTAAAATCTGTGTTCATCTGTGTCCCAAAAGGAAATTCCTATGCAATGAACTTATGCCTTATGATTCCGAGAGAATGCCCTCCCGCCCGGGTCTCCCGATTCCGGTATTGTGACCCAGTCTCCAGCGGGGGAGAGGGGAAGGGGGCCAATGTCAAAGGATTTATTACGTCTGTATTATTGAGCTTCGCAAAAGTAATGGAACATTAATTAACTTATTATGCCCCCTCACCCTCCCCTCTCCCCCTAATCAGGGGGAGAGGATAAAGGTGAGGGGGTTTAAAGCAGTGCCAATGCCCGTTCCATTATTTATGCGAAAGTCAATAATAAAAAATTCAATTGCGGAAAGCCGGGAGGCGATGGATTAGAAATTTCAGGTGAAAAATATGATCCAGCAGATTGAAAAAGTCAGCGTGGTTGGGGCTGGGACTATGGGGACGCAAATCGCTATTCAAATCGCCAACTACGGCTATGGCATCAGCCTTTATGCTCGAAATCCGGAAAATTTCCCAAATCATTTACAGAAACTTCGGAGTACTATGAAAAATTCCGGAAGAATGTCAGCCCAAGCCTTCGCGGAATGGGAAAAGGGAGCCGAGAAAGTCAAAACATATAAGGATTTAGGCGAGGCCCTACAGGAAGCCGACCTGATCATCGAGGCCTTACCTGAAAAACTGGAGTTGAAGCGGGGAATTTTTGCCCAAATGGATTCCCTAACTCCTGAAGATGCCATCCTGGCTACCACGAGCTCTTCGATTCCTATCTCCAAAATCGAAAGTGCTACAAAAAGAGCGCAAAAATGCGTGAATATCCACTTTTATCAGCCGGCCGGGGTCAACAACATGGCCGATATCATGGGCGGAACGAAGACCGCACCAGAAGTAATTGCAGCGGTTAAAAGATTTATTAGGTCCATCGGATGCGTTCCTCTGGTCGTTAATAAAGAAATCCTGGGCTTTTGTTTTGGCGGTGTATTGCGGGCGATCTACCGCCAGGCCCTCTTCATGTGGGCTGAGGGGCATGTTGATTTCCGGGACATCGACCGGGGCTGGATGGTCTTCTCGAAAATGCCCCGGGGACCATTTGGAATCATGGACGCAGTCGGATTGGACGTGATTTACGATACCGCCATGATTTATTACCGTGAATCATTGGACCCTCAAGACTATCCTCCGCAGGCCTTGAAGGAAATGATTGACCGCAAGAACTTAGGAGTAAAGACCGGAAAAGGATTCTATACCTATCCCGAACCGGAATACATGAAACCGGACTTTTTAAAAGGCTAAGCAAGAGATGGCCAATAATTTTTTAGGAGAGACATAATTGATTCGAGGGGGTAAAGCCGCTGTCGGCGCTATTTCAGAGAAGTGGTGCCGGATAAGTTGCTTAACCGGGATTACCATTTATCCCAAACCCTGACTTTAAAACAGACCCTGTTTTTCCAATTCGTTGAGACTCTGTTGAGCAGCTTCCTCAATCGAGAGGTTTGCTGTATCCACATGGACCTCCGGAGAAACGGGTGGCTCATAAAGAACTCCAACACCGGGCAGGGTGGCGATTTCGCCCTTATGCGCTTGATCCCAGAGTCCTTTCGGGTCCCTTTTCCGACATACCTCCTCCGGGCAGTCGACGTATACTTCCGCAAATCGTCTGATCCGTGATCGAGCCGCATTACGATAAACTCGATGTGGGGCAGTCGCTGCGATCAGAACGCTGACCCCATTTTCAGTGAGGAGTTCGGCCAAGAAGGTAACGATTTCGTAAAACCAGTCCCTCTCCTCAGGGGAATAAGTTGGCCGTGGTGTTAACTTTTGCCGCAACTCATCCGAGTCCAGGATCTGGGTTGGAATATCCCGCTTCGATAACCGGAGGCTCATTGCTTTGGCGATCACGGTTTTACCGGATGATGGTAACCCCGTTAACCAGATGGCAAAACCCGGAACTCTCTCCACCATCAGGATCCCCCTATGTATTGACTCACTTTCTGATAATCATACCTTTTGACGGATAAAACTTTACGGGCAAACTTCAGTAACTTCAGTCTCACGTCCTCCGAGAGATCGGGATACCATATCGGGCTGGCAAGCACTAAAGCTCTCCACGCCAACCAAGGCTGAATCACAGCCTGCAATTCCTCATCCAACCGTAGCGTAAAGTAGTTCTCCCAAAACCTGGCGTGTAATTCGCGAAAAGGTCCATCGAGTTGACCGGATCGCTGAAGGGAGAAGAAAAGGTAGTTAATCAGCAATAATTCACCTATAATTCAATATACAAAATTTAGCTGATCATTTGAATTCGAAATGGAGTTTGTAACCATTCAGCCAAGGCACTCTGGGATCTATTTGCTGAGCGACTAATTTTTCTTCAAGATTTGTAAAGA
>JAHJQK010000206.1 GCA_018819135.1 Pseudomonadota bacterium
ATCCCAATCTCCCGTTCCCGGGCTCGGTTTTTTATTTGGGGTCGCTTAAGCGGGGATTGGGGGAATTTTCGGGATGGACCCCCAAGATAGTGGTGAATGGGCCTGAATGCCAGCGTCCCAGGAATAGGAGGGGCACGATATGGGAATGATTTCAGCCAACGGAAAGTAATTCCAAGATTCGGGCGGCTCTGGAGGAAAAGCATTGACAGAGGCATCAATTCACAATATAAAATAATCATGAAAAATTCATGCAGAAGATCCAGGGAAAGTCCGTAAGAGTTATCAGGCTGGGAAGAAATCTAAAGGAGATAGAAGATGATTGAAATACGATTCCATGGAAGGGGCGGACAAGGAGCCGTCATCGCCTCCAAGATCTTGGCCTCAGCCCTTTTCCAAGAGGGGAAATACGCTCAATCCTTTCCCGCCTTTGGAGCGGAACGCCGAGGAGCCCCCGTCATGGCCTTCACCCGCTTCGACAAAAAAACCATAACCCGCCGGTCTCAGGTCTACGAACCCGATCACGTAGTCGTGCTGGATGAGCCAATCCTTGACGTAGCGGATGTGACCTCTGGCCTGAAGTTAGGGGGATGGATTCTCATCAACACTCCCAAGCCCTCCTCGGCCTTCCCGAATTTTAGCGATTTCCGAGTCGCCACGGTGGATGCCAACCGTATCGCCCAGGAAAACGGCTTGGGTTCAACCACGGCCCCTGTCGTTAACACGGTTATCTTGGGTGCCTTCGCCAAGATTACGGGACTCGTGGGCCTGAAGGCAATCCTGGAGGGAATCCAGGAGTACGTCCCTGCCAAAGCGGAGGCGAATATCGCCGCCGCCAAGGCAGCCTATGAGCAGACCTCGACTACATGAAGTTATGAGTTCGGAGTTAGGAGTTCGGAGCGAAAAAACCAGGAGCCTGAATACTCCGAACTCCGAACTATATACAGGAGTGGAAAATGAAAAAAAAGAAGAAACAGGAGAAGAAAAAAACTCCCCTCCCTTTGCCAAAAAAGACGTCGTTTCCTCCTTTTTCTTTATCCTTCGAAGGAACCCAGGGTTCTAAAACCGGGACTTGGCGCTACCTCACCCCGGCTTATCTCAACAAACTGGCCCCTTGTAACGAGGCTTGTCCGGCGGGCGAAGATGTGGAAGCAGTGATGGTCCTGGCCGGACAAGAGGATTATCTCGGCGCTTGGGAGAAAATTATCCAGGAAAACCCCCTGCCCCGGGTTTGTGGCCGCGTCTGTTTCCATCCCTGTGAGGGGGCCTGCAACCGCAAAGAATTCGACGAAGCCACTTCCATCAATGGACTGGAGCGATTTCTTGGAGATCATGCCTATCAGGCAGGAAAACACTTCCTGCCCCCGCAGGAAAAAAAGAAGGAGAAAGTAGCCGTCATCGGCTCTGGCCCAGCAGGGCTTTCCTGCGCTTACCACCTTGCTTCCTTGGGCTATGGAGTAACTATTTTCGAAGCCCAGCCGAAGCTCGGAGGAATGCTTCGCTACGGCATACCGCCCTATCGTTTGCCCAAGGAGATTCTCGACCAGGAGCTCGAGAATATCCTTGCCTTGGGAGTGGAAGCCAAGACGAACACGGGTCTGGGCGCTGAAGTGAAGTGGAAGGACCTGCAACGGTTCGATGCTTTTTTTGTGGCGACGGGTGCCTGGATGAGTATGCCCATGAACATCCCCGGGGAAGACGCGACGGGGGTAATGTCCGGATTGGAATTTTTAAAGAAAATCAACTCCGGGCAGACCGTTGATCTCGGAAAGCGGGTAGCCATCATCGGCGGGGGAAACACGGCTATGGACGCAGCTCGATCCGCCTTGCGTCTCGGAGCCAAACCATTGATCATTTACCGCCGGAGCAAAGAAGAGATGCCCGCCTGGGGGGAGGAAGTGACGGAAGCCGAAGAAGAATCCATTGAATGCATCTTCCTCAGCTCCCCGATAAAAATCCTCACCGAGAACGGCAACGTGCAAGGGATCGAATGTATCAAAAATCTTCTCGGCCCCCCGGGGAGGGACGGGCGGAGGCAGCCCCGACCGATCGCAGGTTCCAATTTTACCCTTCCAGTCGACTCGGTCATTTCCGCCATCGGGGAGGTTCCCGACTTATCTTTTCTTCCCCAGGAACTGCAAAAATCCGCGGGCTCCCTGTTCGTGAATGAGGCCGGAACAACCTCCCTGAAGAAAGTTTTTGCCGGAGGAGACATCACCGCCCAGCCGCGGACAGTGTCCTACGCCATCGGCTCCGGGAAAAAGGCGGCCATGGCCATTGATGCCACCTTACAGGGCAAGGATGTACTCGCGGCCCTGCGTTGCGCGCGCTGGGGCGAGAAGGGCAGCCTCGCCATGGCCCGTTACCAGAAGGGATGCGAGGAGGGCTTGGAACAGGAAGCGGTTACGTTTTCCGAAATAAACACCGCTTACTTCAAGCGCCAGGCGCGGAGGGCGAAAGAAAAAATTTCAGTCCCTCAGCGCACGGCCAATTTTTCCGAAGTGACCCTTGGTTTATCCGCGGCGTCAGCTCTCGAGGAGGCCAAGCGCTGCTTTAACTGTGGAGTCTGTAACCTCTGCCACAATTGTTTTCTCTATTGCCCGGACATGGCTATCTCAGCCCGGCCGGACATGCAAGGATATGAAATCAACTTGGATTATTGCAAGGGATGCTGCATCTGCGTGGCGGAGTGCCCCCGCGGGGCCATCTCCGTGGAGGTGAAAAAATGAAAAAATTACTTACGGGAAATTCCGCCGTTTCCTACGGCGTCATGCTTTCCCGGGCCGAAGTGATCTCTGCTTATCCCATCACGCCTCAGACCACCATCGTCGAGGAACTATCCGAGATTTGCTCCGACGGGCGGCTGAAAGCTAAGTTTATCAAGGTGGAATCCGAGCATTCCGCCCTGGCCTGCGTGGCCGCGGCCTCAGCTGCGGGAGCCCGGGTTTTTACGGCAACTTCATCCCATGGGCTGGCCTACATGCATGAGATGCTCCACTGGACTTCCGGCACCCGCCTGCCCGTGGTCATGGTCAACGCCAACCGGGCGATCGGCTCTCCCTGGAATATTTGGTGCGACCACAGCGATAGCCTCTCCCAGCGGGACACGGGATGGATCCAGCTTTATTGCCAGAGCGCTCAGGAAGCGTTGGATACAGTCATTCAGGGTTACCGGATCGCGGAGGAGGTCCTTTTACCGGTAATGATCATGGAGGATGGCTTCTTCCTCTCCCATACCTCGGAAACAGTGGAAGTCCCCGAGCAGAAGGATGTGGATGCCTTTCTGCCTCCTTACCAGCCCCGCTATAAACTCGACCCCGGCGACCCCCACACTTTTAACATTATGGCCGACCCTTCTCTCTTTATTTCCTTCAAACATGAAGCTCAGAGCGCCATGGATGAGGCCAAAAAAGTCATCGCCCGCGTGGACCGCGAATTCAAAGTCCGTTTCGGCCGGAGCTATGGCTACACGGGGAAAGTTCATCTGGCCGACGCCGATGTGGTGCTTCTGACCATGGGGACCGCTGCCAGCACAGCGATCGAAGTTGTCAAAGCTTTCCGGAAACAGGGCAAGAAAGTGGGGCTGTGCCGCCTGCGCATGTTCCGTCCCTTCCCATCCAGGGAACTCTGTAAGATCTTGGAAGGGGCCAGGAAGGTCGCCGTGCTCGACCGCGACAACTCCTTGGGTGCCGGCGGCATCGTCGCCCAGGAGCTGAAAGCCGCCCTCTTCAACTCGCCCCGCAAACCGAAAGTCTTTGAATTCATCGCCGGCCTCGGAGGAAAAGATATCACGCCGGAAACCATTCAGGAAATACTTGAATATACAATTCGCAATCCGAACCCCAATGGGGTGCCCATTTGGATAGGGGTGCAAAAATGAAAGCCAAAGAGTTAAGCAACGAGTATCTTCACTCCGGCCACGGCTGTTGCCCGGGTTGTGCCATGCCCATTGTTTTGCGCACCGTTTTTCATGCCCTTGGGGAACAGACCATCGCCGTAATCACAGCTGGCTGTTTTGGAACCATCTCCGGGACATTTCCCGTTTCGCCCATTAAACTGGCCGCCTATAATACTCCTTTCCCCTCTGCCGGGGCTGCAGGTTCAGGGGTGCGGGCGGCGCTGGACATAAAAGGGGATACGAAAACCACCGTGGTAACCATCGCCGGAGATGGCGGCACCTTTGATATCGGCATTCAGGCTCTTTCGGCCGCGGCCGAACGCAATGACGACTATATCTATATTTGTTATGACAACGAGGCCTACATGAACACGGGGATCCAGCGTTCCTCGGCCACGCCTTGGGGAGCCTGGACAACCACTACGCCTGCAGCCAACCTGAAGAATCAACCCAAGAAGGACATCGTCCAGATCATGGTCGCCCACCGGGTACCCTACGTGGCTACGGCTTCCATTGCCTACCCGGAAGATTTGATGCGCAAGATGAAAAAGGCCAAGGAGACGCGGGGGTTCAAATTTATTTATGCTTTTTCTCCCTGTCCAGTGGGATGGCGATTTTCTGCGGAGCTGACCATCCGTCTGGCCCGATTAGCTGTACAGACGAAGATTTTTCCTCTCTACGAAGTAGAAAATGGTGAGCGCTACACCCTCAACGTGGAACCCGAAGGGATCCCCGCGGGTGAATATTTGAAGCCTCAGGGACGTTTCGCCTTTTTGAAAGAAGGGGATTTGGAGCGCATTCAGGAAAACGTCGATCGGGAGTGGAAGCGCCTGATGAACCGCATGGAAAGCCAGATGCTCGGGTAAAGTTCAGGGATGAGATGAAAGCGAGCTGCTCTTTTCTTCTTTTGTGCGTACTTTGGGTATATCCCCTTTGGGCTGAGGAAAGAATTGTGGGGGAGGGAGAGCACCGCGGGTTCATGGTCAGTGAAGGAAGGCAAGTTTTCAAAGTAAGCCCAATCAAGCCAGGCCAGACCATCCAGGTCTTTTTGACTCCCCATTGGATAGTTGAAATGGGGGGGAAGGTGGAATGGAGGCTGGAAGACCCCGAGGGAGCCAGTTTAAAAGTTAGCAGTAAGACCAATCCCGAAGTTGAACCCTCCTTTATGGAATGGACTTCCAATTCCGAACCCAAACCGTCAGCCTATTATATCTATGTTCTGGGAAGCGGCGGGGTTTACTCCGGAGAAATTTTGGGTCAGTATACGCTGCAGGTTGTTTTGTGGGATCAGAATGATGGTGATTCTGGTACGGATGCCCCGGAGACCTATGAGAAGGCTATTTTTTTACCGGTTTCTGAGTCCGGGATTTACCTTTTTGATGAGAACTTCATCAGCTCCACAGCGGATGTTTACGACATCTTCAAAATCAACATCAAGCCCAATCATTCTCTAACTCTCCGGGCCAGTCCGCTCCAGTGGCAGGGCAGCGGCCAGAGAGGGAATGTAAGCTGGAAGTTTTTAAATAAATCCTTCCGGCTTTTAAAAGGGGGCAACTGCTTATTTCCCCAAACCACTCCTTTTGGGATAAAAATTTTTCACCCCCAAGTAAAGATGGATACCAAGCCTGCCCTCTTTTACCTTTTGGTAAAAATTGAGGGCGAGGCCAGCTTGATCTATACCCTGGAGGCGGAGATGAAAGAAGGGCGATGAAGGAAGAAGAACAACTCTTCAAAAAATTTGGGCGGATTTTTCCCACAGGAACCATCCTTTTCGAAGAAGGGCAGACGTACACCGGAATGTTTATCATCCAGAAGGGCCAGGTGCGCCTCTATAAAAAAGCGGGCCAGGAGGAAGTGACCATTGAAATTTTAAAAGAGGGAGATTTCTTCGGGGAAATGGCCTGCCTGATTGGACAGCCGCGCTCCATCAACGCCGTGGTGGAAGGGGAAAGCCAGATCCTCGTAGTCCAGCCAGAAGTTTTGGATAGTTTGTTTCGAGGAACTTCGGGCATTGGTTTGAAGGTCGTGGCTAATTTGGCAGCCCGGTTGAAAAAAGCCTATGAAATCATCGAGAAACTGGCAGCTGAACGCCAGCCGGTTGCGGAGAAGGATTCATATCCTCCATGAAAAAAGAGGAACAGCTTTTCTGGAAGTTCGGCAAAGATTTTCCCAAAGGAACCGTTCTCTTCCGCGAGGGAGAACTGGGGCGGGACATGTTCATCATCCAAAAAGGGAAGGTGCAGGTTCGGAAAAAAGTGGGGACCACCGAGAAAGTTTTGGCTGAACTTTCCGATGGAGAATTTTTCGGAGAG
>JAHJQK010000207.1 GCA_018819135.1 Pseudomonadota bacterium
ATCGAGAATGAGACCGAGGCCCGCACGCTTGTTGTTCGCGCAACGGAATAGATTTGAACTGGTTAGCTCCGTTTATAAAATCCGGTGCGCAGGAGCCCATTAAAGCTTTTCTATTCCAATTAAATGATCTTTTAAAAAGGATCCTTCTTTATCCCATGCCCACCATCGCCGCCATTACCGGTCATGCTTTTGCCGGCGGGGCCATTTTGGCCTGTGCCTTCGATTTCCGCTTCATGCGGACTGACCGCGGTTTCTTCTGTTTTCCCGAGGTAGACCTTAATGTCCCGTTTCTTCCCGGGATGCTTGCCGTAATCAAAAAGGCTGTTCCCATGTACAAGTTTGAGGAGATGCAATACACAGGTAAACGTTTGACGGCCCAGGAATGTGAAGCTCACCATATTGTGATGAAAGCCGGCCACATCAATGACCTGATGAATGAGGTCTTGGCGTTCGCTAAGACTTTGGATAAGCAAAGAATGATCATCCGGGAGATGAAAAAGCGGTTGTATAAAGACATCATCCGGACTATTGACGAAGAAGATCCTTTCTATATATCTACCGGGAAACTGCAGTAATTCTGGCAAAAAATCGCGTAAGATGCTTTGGGCATTTGGATTACCCCTGCGTCGTGGACCGGCGGCCAGGGCGATGAACGCCGGCAGCTTCGGCACTATTTTTAATTCATTTATCGGCTCCCCTGGACGAGGGCAATGATTTGATTGGCGAGGAGGGCTCCCGTATGCACCCTTCCATCCGCAAGAACCAGGGTGGGGGTTCCGGTAATGCCAAGCGATTCAGCCAGTTTTATGTTGGCATCGATTTCCTTCGTATCACAATCTGTTTTAGGAATTTCCTTATGGGCATAGGCCTCTTCCAGCATCTTTAAAGATTGGTTGCACACGATACTTTTCGATTTCCAGTGGGCCTCCTTGTGAAAAGGCAGCGGGAAAAGGATGAGGTAAAAGGCCATGTCTTTTCTTTCTTGCACCACCTTTTCCATCTCCTGATGGAGTGTCCTGCAGAAAGAACAATCCGGATCTGTAAACACAGCCACCTTTTTGGGGGCCAGCTGGTTGCCCATGACTAAGGGGGTGGTTAACGGAATCCGGGAAAAATCAACCTTTTTACTCTCCTGTAACTTTTTGAACTGCTCCAAGGTTATGTTCGACCCACTTTTGATTTCAATGATGGGACCGGGGATGGAGCGAGCGTCCTTACTTCCAGGGGCTGCCCTCACCAGTGCGTCTTCTGCGTGGGTCGCAAGATGATCGGGGCCAAAGGGCGGTTCCGCAGCCCTGCTTCGGTAGTGGATGAAATGGAGGCTTTGATAAACCTGGGGTTCCGGCATATCCGGGTGGAGGATGACCTTTTTACTTTCCGGAGGGAGCGGACTTTGGCCATCTGCCAGGAGTTGGACGACAGAGGTCTTGCCGTAAAGTGGCGGGCCTATGCCCGGGTGGATTCAGTCGATCCAGAAATCTTGTCGCGGATGCGCCAGGCGGGCTGCGAACGAATCCTCTTTGGAGCTGAGAGCGGAAGCCCAGAGATCTTACAACATATCGCAAAGGTATCACCCCAGAGCAAACTCGCCGGGCGGTGGAGATGGCTCGCGACGCGGGTATTGGAGTCCTGGCTTCCTTCGTATTAGGGCTTCCGGGTGAAACTCCCCAAACCTTGCGCCAGACCTTAAAATTTGCCGAATCCTTGCGGGTTCCTTATAGCCTGAATCTGCTTACCCCCTACGTGGGAACTGAGCTAAGGGAACGGGCCGCCGAATGGGGCATCCAGATCCTTTCCAACAACTGGAATCTTTATGGGCAAGGGTATCCCTAACCGCAACCCCCACTATAAAGCCATGGCATCTAAGCCGGGCTGTGAACAATTACCGCAGAGGTATAAGCCAATATCTACAAGATCTCCTGGAGGCGGAAGGTCGAGGGAGGCTCGGCAAGGAGCATCGGGATGAACTCCAGCGTTACCGCCACTGGAATTTTTTGCGGCGCCTGATTGGAGAAGAGATCTTAGAGCGTCATGGAAACACTCTCCGGGAATCCAATGGTTTGAAAGGTCTGGTTAAATCTATCGCTCCGCAATTAGACATGGAATTAGAGGAAGTGAAAAAGCATTTGGAACTTCTTATGCAGGAAGGAAATATTTGTCGCCAACCTATTGCTCAAGACAGGGTGCAGTGGGAATGGGCCGAGAATTGAATGCCCCAATCCCAAAATATGTAAAAATCAAGACCTGATCTGACGAACACTATCAATTTCTTCCTGAAACTCCCATGCCGACACGTCGGCACAAATAAGCATGAAAATCTATTTTCAGGGGAAATCATCGGTTGACAGATTCTGTCAAAGGGGGTAGGTTTCCATGAGAAATCAATGACGGTTTGGATATACTCCTAATAGCTAAACTTTGGCCGAAGTGCGGACAGTGGCACGAAAGATATAAAATTATAAATGGATCCCTGAATTCCGTCTGCCTGGAGTTTTTTCCGGAGCAGTCTCCATCATGAAAAAGCTGGAAACACGCCCGACCATCGTTCAGCGGAAAATGAAATTGACTAGCCTCCCTCAAGAATATTCAAACCGCCTGCTGGCCGCCCTTTTTCCCCGCCTTGGCGTATGGGCCTGGAACGCACTTGTTTTCGTGTTTTCGGCTGCGTTTTTTCTCTTTGGGGCTTCCTTCTCGGAGGCATATACCAGGGCGGAATGGGCGAAATTCCAACGCTCGATCATCGATTATCGCTCCCGGCTGAATCCAGATTTTCCGAAAATCAAGCGCAAAGAAACAAAATATATCATCGTGCACACCTCCGAGAGCGGACTGCAAGGCACGCTCCGCACCGTCTCGGCGGGCAAACGCACCCACGCCCTCGGGAGCACGGCCGGCGGACACGCCCATTACGTCATTGCCCGGAGAGGGTGCACGTATCGCACCCTGGACAAAGACCTTCGCGCCGACCATGCCGGGAAGAGCATGTGGAATGGAGAGACCGACATCAGCAGCGTTTCCATCGGGATCGAACTGGTAGGATACCACTACACGTCCATCACCAATGAGCAGTACCGTTCCGTCGGGATTTTGATCGACATTCTCAAGAACCTATACCGCCTCAAGGATCGCGACGTGTTGACCCACAGCCAGGTGGCTTACGGCAATCCCAACCGCTGGGTCCGAGACAATCATCGAGGCCGAAAGCGCTGCGCCAGCAATTTCGACCGGGCCAAAGCTGGCTTAGGGCCGACTTGGCCGTATGATCCCGACGTGAGGGCTGGCAGGCTGACGGCGGACCCCATGCTGGCCGTCATCTTCTATGAAGGTCCGAAGGTCGCCGCCGCGGCAAAACGAGAAAACACGAACATCATCTCTCTCACCAACACGGCCTGGTTGATTGCCGGTGAAGACTACAACAGCCCGACGACTCTTTACAAACTGCCCAACGGCCGCATCGTCCCGGGTGACAAGATCGAGACCGTCATCGGCTGGAACCGGGTGCCGCCGCACACCGAAGTCCTGCTCAACCAGGAACAGGAATCGGGGGGCGACGAGGCCCCGATTCAACCCCCCATTAAGACCATCACCGAGAGCGCCACGGCCTGGTCATATGCTGGGCGCAGGTACAATAGCGAAACCACGTTTTACTTCTTGCCCAACGGCCTCATCAAAGCCGGCCCGACCATCTCCGACTGGGACGATTTGCCCAAGCTCACAAGGCTGGTCATGGGCTATCGCGGGCCCTACCCAATCAGCCAAAGCCGAACCGCCTACAGCATTGCGGGGGCCAATTTCAAAGACCAAACCACTGTTTATTTTGTCCCTCCCAACACTTTGCTTCCCGGCAACGAAATCGCCGATTTCACCAATCTGCCCTCGGGAACCCTTGTTTTCCTGCCGGATTGATCTGTTTGGAAGAACACCGAAACCAAAATTTATTTTGGGGACATAACACTAGGTCGTTTATTTCTGTCTTCTGCAAAACCGCTCCTAACTTTTCTCCGTGTTGGCAATGCTTTTGGTAGTGGTCCAGGCTGCGGTTGATGACTTCCAGAGTTTCCTCGGGGGAATAGATCGCCGCCAGTTCCCCGGCCAACAGAAAATGGGGTCAAAGCTGAACTGGCTGTTGCCCAAACCTAAAAATTATCCGTTAGTTCGGATCAATAAAAAGGAAAGATAGAGTTTGGGGATAGAATGATTAAAAAGATAGAATCTCATCTCTATAATCCGTTCTTTTATCGATCCAAACTTCTTTACACTCCCTGCGCGGGGACGAAATTAGCCCGTGAGAAAGGAGTAGGATTTGTGTTGCCAAAATTTAACCCGAAACTTGTCGCCAAATTAGTTCCGCTTGACAATGCCTCAAAATTCTTCCTGCCGCCTACATGGGGTCTACACAAAGAAAAAGAGGTTAGGTCTTATTAACCTAACCCCTCGAAATCATGGTGGGCCTGCAGCTTAAATTTTAAAGTATTAGGATGGGAAGAAGTTGTGGTTCCCGCTGACAAATTTAAGGCGGTTAAGCTCGAATATCAGTTAAATTACGGCCCTCCGGGTCTAGTACCTATTTATGAATCTAAGGGATGGTATTGGTATTCGCCAGAAGTAAAGTACCTTGTGCAGGGCCAATATAGAAAAGATTATAATGAAGCTGCTGTTCCCATGGACCCATCTTTCAAGGGAGGAAGAGAGGATTGGAAATTCGTTTCCCTAAAGTTGAAAAAATAGAATTCTTAGGCGCTTCTTCGTTATGAATATTTCCACCACAAATCATTATTTGAAACGAGAGGTTTGAACTGTAGACTTGTAGGTGGAACCTATAAGCCAAGACTTTTTTAACACCGGCTGTTAGCGCAGATCTCGGTTAGGTCGAAAAAATCAAATTCCAAAATTTATGAATTGAAACCAGAAGCCCAAAACTCGATACTATCGAAGTCCGAAGAGGCCGGGAAGGTAGAGGGAGATAGAGGGATTTGTCGGCCCCACTACGAGGCTCAGCTTGTATTCGGGTTTGTAAGATGCAGCATTGAGGATAGATGCCAAAGCGGAGGTCAGACTCAGCCCCCGAAGGGTAAGGATGATCGCAGTTTCATCGGAAGAAGAAAAGAAGGACGGAAGCGGCTTTTTGGAGATTGAAGATTTTACAATCGAATACACACAGGGCAACGAGGGGGATGGCAAAGAAGCCGATAATCAAAGCGATCAGAACCAGCCAGACTAACCTTTCTTTGGCAGGGAAAGTAACCATTTTTTTATATTAAAGCATTATCTTGAATCCAGCAAGAGGGTTTTTTCTAAAAGCAGGCTTTAAGGAATTGGAAAATTCAGTGCAAATAATAAATACTCCGCACTTTATTCCGCAATCTGCAATCGGAATTTACTAACCACTTCCCAATAAATTACCAATCTTTTGCTCGAGCTCTGGGCCGGACACCCGGCCTTCCGCCACGACTTTTCCGTTTATCTCCAGGACGGGAACCCGGGAACCGAAGCGTTCCTTTAAATCTGGCAAGCCATTAACATCCAGCCGGCGAAAATGAATCCCCCTGCATTCAAGTAGCGGTTGTAACAGCAATTCGAACTCTTCGCAAAGGGAACATCCTTCCCGAGTGTAGAAAATAGGTTCGAGATTCAAGCCAAGATACAGCAAGCTTTCGCGATAAGCCTGCACCGCATGCTGCACCACCACCCGGAGCGCAGCCGCTACCGGCACAGCGACCACTATACCCGGAAGGCCAAACAATTCCCCTCCAAGGAGTAAAGCGATTAGAATCCATACAGGGTGGAGGCCAACCCTTTTTCCTAACAGGCGAGGGGTGAGAAACCAACCATCCACGCTTTGGGCCACCGCAAAAGTTATAAGTACGCCAGCTAGGTGCCATAGATCCTGGTATTCAAGAAAGGTCAGGAGGGAAGCCGTTCCAATTCCGAGCACGAAACCCAGATAGGGAACTAAAGAGAACAACCCGGCTAAGGGGCCGATCACCAAAGCTAATGGCGCACGCATAAGGAGAAGGCCAGCGGTGTACATGACTCCCAGAGCCAGGGCCACCAGCAACTGGCCCCGCAGGAAATCCTTTAAGACCTGGTTCACTTCCAGCACTATTTTTTTAACCGCCGGCAGCACTGGCCGTGGCACCAGAATCTGCAGGGCATTGATGAACCTGCGAAAATCCACAGTTAGATAGGCCGTGAAAACCGGGATGAGCACGAGAGACAAAAGAGTGCTGACAATACCAACTGCCGAACCAACGATCCCCGCAATCCAACCGACCAGACGCTGGGCTATCGAAGGAAGGTTTTCCTGAGCCCATTGGCTGAGCCGTTCTTGCAACAGGGCATAGGCTTCCGGATAACGATATTCCAGGTCTACAAGTAGAGAACCAACATGCGTTTCAATCACCTCCCGCCAGGCAGGGATTTTTTTTCCGATAAACATAAGTTCGTGTACGATCGCCGGCAAGAGTACCAAGGATACCAAAGAGAGAAAGCCGATAAAAAGTAGTAAAACCAATAAAAAACCAATAATTCGGGGCAGGCGGTGTTTCTCAAAAAAAGAGGCCAGGGGATGGGTGATGTAGGCGATCAGGAAGGCGACTAGGACGGGAAAGAGGACCCGTGACCACGCAAAGAGAACTCCACCGGCCAATACGATCCCGGCCACAACCAGGAGCATGCACCAGGTGTTGCCTCGTTTGATTTCATCGTTACTGTTTACCGCCATCACTGTGTCTGGAAAATATAGGAGAACAAGCCCATTGTCAAGGGAAAATCATGCTTAGGTAATGGTTGGGAATTAAGAGGGATCGAGGGGTCTAGGGTTCGAGGGGTCTAGTGAAATTCATAAAATATAAACCCGCCTGAACCCTTGAATCCTTGAACCCGTGAACCCTATTTTCAGATTTGCTTTGGCCGCTGCTGCCAGGATTTAAGCCCTTCGAACCACAGAACGCTGATCCCCCCGGCTCCCAGGCAGATCAGCAGGTCTGCGGGGTGTAAAAAGGAAAAGTGGAAGAGGGTACGCAGGAAGGGAAGGTAAAGCACCAGGCCGAGGAAAACCAGTGCCCCCCCGAACACCCATCTCAAAGCCGAATTGGCCGAACGCAGTGTTGACCGGAAGGAACGCGACCACGAGCGGTTGGTAAAGATCAAAGCAAGGTTGGCCACGATCAGGGTGGTAAAGGTTAGGGCGCGGGCATCTGCTTCGCCCTGTCCCCGAAATAGGGCGATGCTGAAGACCACCAACAGAATGCCCAACACACTCAGCCCTTGAAGCAAACTCAGGACTACGGTCCGCCGGCCAAACAACGGCTCGTGGGGGTTGCGGGGTGGGCGGTTCATGATGTTCGTTTCCTCGGGCTCTGCTTCGAAGACGATCGAACAGGCAGGGTCGATGATTAATTCCAGAAAGACAATATGGACGGGGAAAAGGACCAGAGGCCATTGCAACAATACGGGTAGCAGGGACATTCCGGCAATGGGCACGTGGATGGCAAAGATGTAGGTCATGGCTTTTTGGAGGTTGTCAAAAATCCTCCGCCCTAATGTAACCGCCTGGACCATAGAAGAAAAGTCATCGTCCAGGAGCACCAAGGCAGAAGCCTCGCGGGCCACATCCGTGCCTCGGCCACCCATGGCGATGCCGATGTGGGCTGATTTCAATGCCGGGGCATCATTCACCCCATCCCCGGTCATGGCCACGATTTCTCCGTTGGCCTTCAGGGCGTTTACCAATCGAAGTTTCTGCTCGGGCACAACCCGGGCAAAAATGTTTACGGTTTTCACCCGGTTTTGCAATTCGGCGTCATCCATCCTGTCCAGCTCCGGCCCAGTAATCACCTGGTCCGCCGGCATCAGACCTATTTGCCGGGCGATGTTCTGGGCTGTGCCGGGGTAATCCCCTGTGATCATGGCTACTCTTATCCCGGCGGTATAACATACCTGAATGGCGCTGGCCACTGACGGGCGCAGCGGGTCATCCAAACCCACGAGTCCCAAGAACTCAAATTTAAAATCGTGTTGCTCGCCAGGTAAGGGGGCTTTTTGAAAGTGGGCTTTGGCTATACCGATAATGCGCAGGCCATCGTTCGCCATGGCCTGGACGTTGTGGGATAGGACTTCGCTTTGGGCCGCGTCCATATGGCATAAATCGGCAATCGCCTCAGGGGCCCCCTTGGCAGCAACCACGTACCTATCCTGGTCAGGGGTTTTATGAACGTGAGATAAGGCCAGCAGGTTTTCGGACAGGGGGTACTCCTGGATCACGGTCCAGTCATCATGAAGGTGTTCGGTGCGGTTGAGAGTGTAATATCCCAATTGCCTGATAGCCTTTTCCATGGGATCAAAAGGATTCCTCTCGCTGGCCAGAATGCTGAATTCGAGAACCTCGTGAAAATTTTCTGGTAGAGGCCGGTCGGGCTGTTGGCTTACATCATAAACCTCATCTTGGGCAAAAATCTTCCGTACCACCATACGGTTTTGGGTTAGCGTACCTGTTTTGTCCACACAAAGCACAGTAGCGGAACCGAGGGTCTCCACCGTGGGTACGCGGCGGGTAAGCACCCTTTTACGAGATATACGCCAGGCGCCCAGGGCAAGGAAGATGGTCAAGACAACTGGAAATTCTTCCGGCAGCATGGCCATGGCCATGGTAATTCCGGCTAAAAGCCCACCGAGCCAATCGCTGCGGGTGGATCCATACACGATGATCACCAGGGCGCAAAGGGACAATCCCACAATAGCCAGAATGCGAACCAAACGCCGGGTTTCTCTTTGGATGAAGGTTTCTTCCGGCACCACTTTTTGTAAAGCCTTGCCGATTTTGCCGATTTCCGTTTGGATGCCAACGGCCATCACGCGGGCGATACCCTGGCCCTTTACAATTAGGGTGCCGGAAAAGACCAAAGGGAGATCATCACCTCCGGGGCGGCTCATCGGGGCAGATCCACCCCAGGCAACTTTGCGGACAGGTACCGATTCACCGGTCAACAGGGACTCATCAACCAAAATATTCCTGCACCAGAGGAGCACGGCATCGGCAGGGACGCGGTCGCCTTCGTTTAAAACGAGAATATCGCTGCGAACCACTTCCCGGCCGGGAATTCTTTTTTGTTGGCCTTCGCGGATAACCAGTGCCCGCGGGCTGGTAAGGTCCCGTAGGGCCTCCAGGGCGCGTTCGGTTTTTCGGTCCTGGTAGATGGTGATGCCCATGACGACGAAGACAAAGCCGAGCAACATCAGGGCTTCCCGCACATCTCCCAATAAAAGGTAAATTGCCCCACAGGCGACCAGCAGGAGGAACATGGGCTCACGGACCACTTCGAGCACGATGGCCAAGATGGACCGCCGCTTTGTGGAAGGGAGTTCGTTATAGCCTTCTTTTTGCAGTTGCTCGGTAGCTTCGGCCTCGGTAAGGCCGGAGATGGAATGAAGGTCAAATTCTTTCATGGTTCAAAGGCATTCGCGGGGGAATTCAACTCCCGCTGTGTAGCAGAGGGGCATATCGGGAATCATTTGGTATATGTGTACCCTAACCCCTGGATTCACGGATATCTGCATATAGGCATCCCGCTGACTCAGGCCATACTCTTCCACCAGCCATGCCATCAGGATAAAAATCGCCTTGGTCACGGCATGCTCGAGGGGCCGGGAATTGTAAAGGGCAATCAGGCTGTGGGGGGTTTCGATGCGGGGGAAGGGAATCTTTTTGCCGGGGATAACTTCCACGGCAAGGGTAACCTCAGCTCTGGTCTCGGCGGCGACTCCTGAAAACTCCGTATCTCCCTGGGAGGCGTGCACGTCTCCCACGAAGAGAAGCCCCCCTTCATTTTGGCTGTTCACGTAAAAGGTGTTTCCAGGTTTGATATCCCGGCAATCGATATTTCCTCCTCCGATTCCCTGGCCATAGATACTGGTGATCACTTCGCGCTCGGGGGCCACGGCGATCGTCCCGATGAAAGGGGTAACCGGCCAGCAGACCTTGTCGTTAAACCAGATTTTTCCATCCCTCATCGTGCCGCTCCGGCCGGGTTCATGGCGCAAAACATGGGTCCAAGGTGCAGCCGCTTCCGACCATTGGTATGAATCATGAATCGGTCCCCGGCGGGCTGCAAAGGTAAAGCTCTGGTCGCCGGCCACCAAAATATCTTCAATCTTGATTCCCAGAAGATCTCCCTTATGCACCCCTTCGATATAAATCGGTCCCGCGACTGGGTTCGCTGAAGGAGGCCAGGTTTCGTCGATGAAGGGCCGGTTCAAGGGGGATTGTCCTTCTGCACGAAGGAAGCCACTGGAGGCGTCTTCCGTTTCCAGGATAAATTTTTCTCCCGGAGCAACGCGTAATGGAGGAGGAAGAGATCGATCGAAGACATATACTTTGGCTTGCTCTCGTGATAACCGTTTCATTGCCTTGCCCTTTCCAATTTATAAGATATCCATCCCCGGATACACCTTGAATTTGAGGTGTATGTTATAATAGCTAAATCTGTTGCTCAAGGGATTTTTTAAGAAATCTTTATCAGTGGGAAAAATTGAAAAATGCTTTTTTATTACCTGTTGTTGAAATAGATCTGGTATAATAGTAAAAAAGGAACCTGCCGTAAGTTCCCACACAGGGGGTTAAGATGTTTCAAATTACAGAGAAGGCGACGGAAAAGATCAAAGAGTATCTTAAGGACAAGGAGACGATCCCTTCAATTCGGATCATCCTGTCCCAGGGGGGGTGATCGGGGCCCTCTTTGGGCATGGCTCTGGATGAGCCAAAAGAAGATGATGAGATTTTTAAAGAAAGCGGAATTACCTACACGATTAACAAGCAGTTATATGAACAGGTCAAGCCGATTCAGGTAGACCATGTTGATACGGCCAGAGGATCCGGCTATCGCATTTCCGCCAACCTGGCAAAAACCTGCGGCTCTTGCAGCTGTTAGCCCAAGGAAAAAGAGATCTAATTCTGCCAGAACCTCCTGCAAGGACATAGCGGCCCGGTAAGGCCGAAAGCTGGTCATGGCATCGAAGGCATCGGGGACAGAAATGACTCTGGCCTCCAAAGGAGGTAACTCGGTTTCCTTTCAGTTGGCTTCTGCTTTCTCCTGGGCGGAGGATGACTGGGCTTCTCTATCCATAGCCTTTTTAATCCGGTAGTACGAGGTGATCATGATGAAAATTCCTATGATGATAAAGGCTACGCTGATCGGCCTGGTGAAGAAAATCGTAGGATCTCCATGGGAAATAATGAGGGACCGGCGTAGATTCTGTTCCACCATGGGGCCGAGAATGATAGAAAGAAGGATAGGAGATCCGGGATAGCCATAATAGTTCATGAAATAGGCGATGATCCCGATAATAAGAGAGACTCCCACGTCGAAAAAGCTGAAGCGCATGGCATAAGAACCAACGACACAAAGCAAAAAGATAATCGGCGTCAGAATTCTTCGATCGATATTGATCAGCCGGGCAAAAAACTGTGCTCCCCCAAGCCCCACAAACAGCATCACAAATTGGGCTAAAATCATCGCCGCAAAGATGGGGTAAACGACCTGCGGATGATCCCTGAACAACATGGGGCCAGGTTGAAAGTTATGGATCGTAAGAGCTCCCATCAAAACAGCGGTCACCGCATCCCCAGGAACTCCTAAAGTTAACATGGGAACCATGGCTCCGCCGGCACAGGCATTGTTCCCGCTTTCGGGGGCAGCCACGCCTTCAAGAATTCCGGTCCCGAATCTTTCCGGGTGTTGGGATGATCGTTTGGCCTCACCGCCGTCCGGGCTGGAGCGGATCCATCAAAGGGCACATGAACGAATTTTACCTTCTCCCGCAAGCCCAGGGAAGCAAGAGAGAGGTGTTGCACGCTTCCCGCTCCGGCGTGACCCGCCGTCACCACTCCAGGATTTTTCTTGGCAAACTCAATTAAATCTTTCAAAGTCTGAAACTTGGAATTAAAAGCAACACTTGCCGCTGCCCCTTCCCGGTTGATTAATTGAATGAGGCTATAATCTTTGTACGAAAGATTGGCCAGCCCCATCATGCGGTAGTTGCTCAAATGAAAAGTGATGACTCCCGCCGTGTAACCATCCGGAGCAGCCGTAGCGACGGACCCCATACCAACGGCTCCCAAACCTCCGGTCTTATTGACGACGTTCACATTTACGCCAAAGTACTTCTTGGCATTTTTCACCAGGGTCCTGGCGATCGTATCCGTTCCCCCCCCAGCCGCTTTCACTCCCACATCTTGACTATCATCGTAGCCGGTATCTTGATCTCCGCCCCGTTAGCCGGATTGCGCCCCTTAGGCGAGTTGGATTTATATGGGATGGTTTTTTGATATCAGGGAGGGTAAAGGAGGTGGTCTTCTTGGTTTCGGAAATGGCCAGTGCAGCGAGCTCATCAAGAATCGCTGAAGCTGTCTTTTTAGAATGCTTGAATTTTATTGCAAAATGGGGAAGACTGCACTTTCAGCAAGCACCTTGACTTACCTCCATCAATTTCATACAATTCGGCCAGAATATTAGTAATTCAGGCGAAATTGCCACCCATCACCCAAAGCTAGGTCTCAGACATAGTCTTAAAGGTACCCAGATGAAAGCTGAAAACCTGAAACCAAATATTATTCTCCAAGGGCCAATTTTCCCTGAACCCGTCCAAGTAATCCTAGTGGTCCCCAGGGGTGATTCCATCAAGATCATCGGGAAAGGGCTTAAAACCGGTAAGGTTCATGAGGCTATGCGATTGGCCTTGGCCTACGAATATGATCCTTTTTTCACCTTATCCATCGCGCGTGTCGATCCCCTACCCCACCAACTGGAGGCTGTTTACGATTATTTTTTAAAAATCCCATGCATTCGTTTCTTGTTGGCCGGTGATCCCGGGGCCGGCAAGACGATCATGGCCGGGCTTTTAATAAAGGAACTGAAAATTCGCGGATTGATCAAGCGAACCCTCATTGTCACGCCCGCCAACCTCTCTTTCCAATGGCAACGTGAAATGAAAGATAAATTCCGGGAGGATTTTGAGATCATTCGGAGCGATATCCTGCGGGCAACCTACGGCTCCAATTCCTGGCAGGAGAGAAACCAGGTTGTGACTTCGGTATCCTGGGTCTCGCGCATCGAAGACGCCAAGGAAAGCCTTCTGCGAAGTCATTGGGATCTCATCATTGTTGACGAAGCCCATAAGATGAGCGCGTACAGCGCGGATAAAAAGACCCTTGCCTATCAGCTTGGCGAATCGCTGTCCAAGATGACCGATCATTACCTGCTCATGACCGCCACGCCTCATAAGGGGGATCCTCAAAATTTTTGCCTGTTCCTTGAGCTCCTTGATAAGGATGTTTACGGGGATGTTAAAAGCCTCGAAGCGGCCATGGCCAGAAGAGAAGCCCCTTTTTACCTGCGCCGGATTAAAGAAGCCTTGGTCACTTTTCCCGATCCGGATACCGGCCAGGTGAAAATGCTCTTCACGAAGAGGCATGTCCAAACCACTGAGTTTCAAATTGATGACGACGAATGGGATTTTTATGACGGCCTGACCCGCTACGTCGAAGATCAGTCGATCAAGGCCGCTCAAGACGATTCAGCCCGCGGTCGCGCCCTCGGTTTTACCATGGCCAAAGACCAGTGATGATAAAAGATGGGTTGATGGGGTTTTAGCAAGGAAAAAGGGGCTGGGATTCTGATAAAATAGGGATAAGGAAAAGGCTGTAGATTCAGCCGATCCCGGGAGGTGCTTATGGATGAAAATAAATTATTGGAAAGAATTACGGTCAACCCAAAAATCTTCGGGGGGAAGCCGATCATTCGCGGGCGCCGTCTTGCTGTGGAGCACGTTTTGGGGATGCTTGCAGCCGGAGATACTCCCGAAACGATTCTAAGGGGATACCTCTGGCTGGAGATGGAAGATATTCAAGCCTGCCTTACCGCTGAGCAGAACCGTCTAAGGATCCGCACGGTTGATAACCGGGAGGAATGAGATGCCCCTAAAACCCTGGTATAAAGTTGTTACTCCCCGAGAGGATCTCCGGGAAGGAAAACCTCTCGATGCCTCGGAGTTTGCCGTCCACCTCGACCAGGTAGTGATGGCCGGGCTCCTTCCGTCTATCAAAACCCCCAACAGTTCTTTGAGCGTACTTATTTGACGCAAAACCTTACGGGCCTGGCAGCCGAGGTCGTTCGGCGTCTTTCCGGGGAAAAAACGGAGACCTCGGCGGTTTTTAATATGGCCACCCAATTCGGGGGTGGGAAAACGCACGCCCTTACATTGCTCTATCACTTGGCCAAAAACGGGCCTGCGGGTAAAGACTGGGCCGGCATAAATAAAATTTTGGAAAAGTCGGGCATCCATACCCTTCCCAAGGCGGAAACCGTGGTGTTTGTCGGAACGGAATTTGACTCGCTAACAGGGCGAGGCGGCAATGATGGAACGCCCATCCGAAAAACTCCCTGGGGGGAAATCGCCTTCCAGCTTGGAGGTGAGCAGGGTCTGGCCATGGTTGCGGAGCACGAAAAGAAGATGGTTGCACCTGCCGGGGATGTAATCAGGGGGTTTTTCGAAGACGGCAAGTCCTATCTAATCCTTATGGATGAACTGATGAATTACATCAGCCGCAACCGGAAGAGCGGCCTTTCCACCCAGCTTTATGATTTCCTTCAAAACCTTTCGGAGACAGTCCGGGGTCGAGATAATGTGGTATTGGCTGTTTCGGTTCCTGCGTCCGAACTGGAAATGACCTCGGAGGACCAATCCGATTACAACCGTTTAAAAAAGCTTCTGGACCGGCTTGGCAAGGCTGTATTCATGGCTGCGGAATCTGAGACCTCGGAGATTATCCGGCGCAGACTCTTTGAGTGGTATGGCCTGGCTGAAGATGCAAAAAAGACCATTACCGAATATGTCGACTGGATGGTCGAACACCGTCAACAGATCCCAAGCTGGTTCAGTATCGACCATGCCCGGGAAAGCTTCGAAGCCGCGTATCCCTTTCATCCCCTGGTACTTTCGGTCTTCGAGCGCAAATGGCAGGCGTTGCCCAGGTTCCAGCAGACAAGAGGCATATTAAGGCTTCTGGCCTTATGGGTTTCCAGAGCCTACCAGGAAGGCTTCAAGGGGGCTCATCGAGATCCCCTGATCGGCTTGGGTACCGCCCCCTTGGATGATCCGATGTTTCGGGCCGCCGTCTTTGAGCAGCTTGGAGAATCCCGTCTGGAAGGAGCAGTTACCACGGACATTTGCGGAAAGAAGGATTCTCACGCCATTCGATTGGATAAAGAGGCTGTGGAAACGATAAAAAAGGCCCGGCTGCACCGGAAGGTGGCAACGGCCATATTCTTTGAGTCGAACGGGGGACAAGCACGTGCGGAGGCCACCGTGCCCGAAATTCGCTTGGGGGTTGCTGAGCCTGATCTGGACATAGAGAATATCGAAACGGTTTTGGAAACGCTCGGGGGGTCGTGCTATTACCTTTCCATCGAAAAAAACCGGTATCGGTTCAGCCTCGCGCCGAATCTGAACAAACTCCTGTCCGACCGGCGGGCCAACATTCCTGCGTCCAAAATTGAAGAACGGATGCGCTCGGAGATTGAGAAAGTTTTCCCATTCACTCCGGATATCGACCGGGTCTTTTTCCCGGAAAAGAGCATCCAGATCCCTGATCGAGCTGCGATTGCCCTTGTGATCCTTGCGCCGGATCAGAACATGCAGGAGAAGAAGACCCTAAGTTTCATAGAGACAATGACGCGGGAATATGGAACCTCGGCCCGCACATTTAAGAGCGCATTGATCTGGGTGATCGCCGATAATGACGCCCCATTACGAGAGGAAACGCGGAAGGTTCTGGCCTGGGAAGAAATCCATGACGAAGAGCATGATCTTCGTCTTGATGATACCCAAAGGCGTCAATTGGCCGAGAACCTTAAAAAAGCCCAGCGGGACCTCAAGGAGTGTGTATGGCGTTCCTACAAGAATATTGCTTTCCTTGGGAAGGAAAACGACATTCGCATCGTGGATTTGGGCCTCGTCCATTCGAGTGCTGCCGAAACGATGGTAACCTTCATTGTTGAACGCCTGCGGAAGGATGGGGAGATCGAAAAAACCATCAGCCCCAATTTTCTGGTTAAACACTGGCCTCCAGCCTTTAAGGAATGGAGCACTAAGGCAGTGCGGAACGCCTTCTATGCATCGCCCCAATTTCCCCGGTTACTGAATGCGGAAACAATTAAAGATACGATTACAGCGGGCGTGGCCAATGGGATTATTGCCTACACCGGAAAATCAAAGACAGGGACGTATGAGCCATTTTACTATTCCAGAAGTTTGTCCGTTCATGAAGTTGAAATCTCCGAAGACATGTACCTTATAACCGGCGAAGAAGCCAGAAAGCATATTGAGGCACCCAAACTGACTTCTATCGTTATTTCTCCCGAGAGTATTCAAATTGAACCGGGCAAAAAGCAGACTTTTGTGGCAAAAGGATTTGATCAGCATGGTCGAGAAATATCCACTGGAGAAATCGAATGGAAGGCAACCTGTGGTACCGTTGAAAAGAATGGGGTTCTGGCAGTAGGGAAGGATGAAGGAAATTTTATAATTACCGCAACCTCTGGAAAAATCTCAGGATCGACGAGCTTCACTATTGCGAAGAAAGGGACAATTCCCCCCGACCAACTCAAATTGCCTATTGCGGGGGCAAAGAAGTTATCATGGAGTGGTGAAGTCCCTGCACAAAAGTGGATGAACTTTTATACCAAAATCCTTTCCAAATTCGCCAGTGATAAAGGTCTAAAAGATCACAATAAATGTGGAAATTGCCCCTGAAAGCGGAATCTCCAAGCAAAAAATCGAAGAAACCAAGGTGGCGCTTCGGGAATTGGGTTTGGATGATGCTGTAAAAGGGGAAGGAGCAAATATTCTGGAGTTAGTATATGACCATTAAGATATTACCATGATTCATCAAACGCCTGGAACATAACTGATAAAGCTTTAAAGGCAGGAATTCTTATGAATAGAGGTAATAATTCAAAATGGACATTCGTCTGACCATTGATACCAATGCAAGAAAGGACAACTCCCTAAAAGATCTTGTGGCTACATTTTTGGAAAAAGTTCCTACTATTGAAAAGACTCAGAACGTCCCTGTCATAATATCTCAAGATGGAGTTAACAAATCTTACTACATAAAATGCATAATAAAAGCCTCCATCGTATACCCGCTATTTGACCTGAATGCAAAACTTTCGTCTGAAAGCCTTTATTTCGAAAAAGGTATGGAAGAAAAAAAATTGAATTTTGATGGATAGGTCAAGTCTCGATAAAGGGGGGGTAAGGAATTGCTTATTGATGAAAAACGAATTAGCTTGCCCCAGAGGAAAACTATCATATTCTCTCCTTCACCATCCCCAATATAGCCCCACCCACTTTCTGAAGCCGATAACTCGCTTCTGCTGATCCCCCTTCAAATTAGGCCGCCCTGGAATAGAGAATCGCATAGCCCATGGAGCGTGGCGCATGGCGTAACAACTTTCTTTCTCCCCGAGCTGGAACTGACGGTTAAAGTTTTCCATGGTCATGAGAGGGTTCTCTACGGGGGTCTGCATGGAAATCCTGTACCGATCATTATATTTCCCGCGGTTTATAGAAAATTTTTTCAGAACCTTAAAAAAAAACCAGGGCGGCGATTGAGAAGATACAGTTTTAATGATAAAAATATATTGGTTTCCCATCCAATAAATTTAATAGGACGCAGATAACCGCAGAAACAAAAAAGACGCTATGCGCATAGCGCTAAGCGACTTTCTGTGTACATCCGTGTCCAAAAAGGAATTTCCTATACAATCAAGTTACCGTAGATTAAGAGAGAAAAAAGGAGCAGAAATGAAAGCCAGCGAACGAAAATTGTGGCTCACCTTCCTCGTGGTGGGAATGGCCAGTATTTTAGGAAGTTCCGGCTCATCCCAAACAAGGATTCCGGAGGTCCATTATGAACCCACCCCTCAGCTCATCGTTGAAGAATTGCTCAAAATGGCGGAGGTGAACCAAAACGATATTCTCTACGATCTTGGTTGTGGAGACGGGCGCTTCGTAATCACTGCGGCAAAAAAATATGGCGCCCGGGGAGTGGGAATCGACATTGACCCGCAAAGAATCAAAGAGAGCGTTCAAAATGCTTATATTTCCGGGGTTACGGACAAGGTAAAGTTTATAGAAGGAGATCTCTTCGATATGGATATTCGGGAAGCCACTCTTGTTTCTCTCTTTCTGCTCCCGGAATTGAATTTACAGCTTCGTCCCAGGCTGCTAAAAGATCTGAAGCCGGGTTCGCGAGTCGTATCCCATGAATTCGATATGGCTGATTGGCAACCGGATAAAATGGGCAGAATGGGCCGCAACAAATACTATTTCTGGGTGGTACCGACAGATGTAGCAGGCCAATGGAGCTGGAGTTTATCTTCCGCCAGGGGGGAAGAGAATTTCACCCTTAGCCTTGTTCAAAAATTTCAGGAGATCGACGGCAAGATCACCACGCCGATTCAAACCGTATCCGCGTTAGAGGCCTATTTGATCGGAAACCAAATCGGCTTTCTTTTGAGATACAGACCTTCGGGGAAAACAGTGGAGATGCGCTATAGGGGGCAGGTGAGTGAAAACACCATTAAGGGCACTGTGGAAGTAAACGCCGGCCCTTATGCGGGTAAACATAAATGGGTTGCCAAACGTTAGCCATTGATTAACAGATTGCAGAGATTCTTGGAGAAAGGCCGTTGATTGCTGGCAAGCTGACCCCCGGGCTTTTCAATCGGGTATCCATCCGAGTGAATAGGACCTAAGAAACTACGCGGTAGTGTTGGAGCACGGCCGGATCTATGTCCAGGCCCAGGCCGGGACCTTCATATCCTTGACCCCGCCCCACAGCCGATACAGCGGAAGGCCGGCGCACTTTCCCGCTATATCCCAAAGGGCGATATCCACCCCGCTGATGGCAAAGGTGGTAATACCGTAGCGCCCATAGAGATGGGTCTGGCGGTACATTTGATCCTGCAAGGATGAAATATTCGTCGGATCTTCCCCAGTGATCATGGGCTTCAAAACATGGTTGATAACGGCTGCGGTGGCATGAGGGACGCCATATCCGAAAGCATCCCCGTATCCTGTAATTCCTTCATCCGTCTTGATCTCTACAATGATGTGGTAAAATTCTCTTGATTTCCAGGGAAAGGGGAAGTCGACTTCTTTCACGGGTATGGCCAGCAAATGGGCTTGAACATCAGTAATCTTCATGGATTTCGGCCTCCTTATTAACGACTATGATTTGTACCTAAGAAATTTTAAGTATAGTGGTCCCGATCGGGATGACCAGCCGAAGAACAACCCCCAAGACCATCCGGAGGACTGTTGCGGGCAACTCCGCCCGATTCCACGTTCTAGAATTGGCGCCACTTGAAGAGATCGGGCCGATACGCGGAGGGGTCTGGATACTCGACAAACTCCAAATAATTGCCCTCCGGATCCAGGGAATAGAGGGCGAAGACTCCCGGCCTGACCTCTATCGGCTCATCGCTCAGCAGTCTCACTCCGTGCGCTTTCAAACGCTTCACCACGTCTTGCATTTCGGCAATGACGAAGGTGAGATAGGCAAGGCCGTGCCGTTCATAGACCCATCCCGGAACGGGCTGCGGTGTTGGCACGTCCTGGTTCGGCTGGACCAGCTTGATCCGCTCCCCGTACGGCGTCTGCAATCGGACGATCCGATACCCGTGGGGGGTCGCCCCGAAGCGCGCGCTCAACTCCGGCGTGGTCTTGGCATCACCCACCAATTTGAGACCTAAGACTCCGGTGTAAAACTCGAGCATAGCTTTGATATTGTTACACACGATCCCGGGCTCCAACGGTACCGTCATCTTTAGAGACCAGGGCTGATGTGCAGCTGAATTAGGAGCCATGATTACCACCCCCGAATGTTTCAATCCTCCTCCCAGCCGAAGTTCGGAATGGGATGCGGCAACGGCGGGAGGTCCCAACTTCCCGTGGCCAGCGGTCGAATATCGGGATCAACCCTTACGTCGAGCACCGTCGGTCGATTGGAAGCAATTGCCGCTTCCAGTTGGCCTGCCAGGTCTGCAGGTTTCTCAACAATCCAGCCCTCCGCACCCATTGAACGCCCCATTGCCGCGTAATCCGCGCTGAAGGGCTTGCCGGTCTTGGCCTTGAACATGGTGGCGAGTTCACGACCTTTTCCGAAGTAGCCGAGTTGCTGGTCGCGGATGACGGCAAAGCCGCAGTTGTTCCACACGATCCAGACCACGGGAATATCGTACTCCACCGCAGTGAGCACGGCGCTTGCGTTCATGACGAAACCGCCGTCACCGCAGACCGTCACTACTGGCCGATCAGGCGCCGCAAGTTTCGCTCCCAGAGGACCGGCAACCCCGAAGCCCATCGAGGCGTACCCCCAGGTCTGGAGCAGCGTCCGGGTCTTCCACGGTTCGTATTCCGCCACAATCCAGTTATGGTGCACGCCGACATCGACCAGTACGATGCCGTCCTCCGGGACGACCTTACGGACGTCCGCGACGACGCGTTCGGGACGAATCGGCACGGCATCGGAAGTTCGCGGGGGCGTGGTGGCTTCATCCCATTTCTTCCTCCAGCCTTCGATGCGCCTAAGCCAAGCCTCCCGCCGATGACTACGATCGGTTCGGTGCGCAAGCATCTGCTCGAGAGCGAGCCGCGCGTCGGCGATGATCCCGATCGCCGGCTGGAAGTTGCGGCCAATCTCGTTCGCATCGATGTCGACGTGAATCAGCTTGGTGGGCGGAATGCTGTAGGTGAGCCCGGGCAGCCAGGCGCTGGTCGCGCGGTCATCAAAGCGGGTACCGAGCGCCAGGATGACGTCGGCGTTGCGGCAAGCGGCGTTGGCCATGTAGGGACCGTTCCGTCCGGTTACCCCCAGGCTGAGCGGATGGCGGGCATCGAACACGCCTTTGCCGAAGGGTGTCGTCGCAACCGGAATCGACATCGCCTCCGCGTACGCCAAGAGCGCCGGCTCCGCATTGCTGAGCTCGACCCCATGCCCCGCAACGATTACCGGACGTTCGGCTTCCGCCAGGAGGCGAACCGCTTCGGTGATGGCCCGAGGATCACCTGCCGGCCGCGACCATCTCGCCTCTGGCCAATGGTCTTCCCGCTGGGCAGCCTTCTCATCGACCGGCTCCACGAAGACGTTCAGCGGCACGTCAATATGCACCGGTCCCGGCCGACCGTTGGTCATGAGGGTAAACGCCTGGCGGAGGGCAAGTGGAAGCATCTCAGGACGCGTGGGCTGGAAGCTCCGCTTCACGTAGGGACGCAAGACATTGACAAAGTCGCCCTGGAAATACCGGCCGGTCTCCTGGAATGGGCCACGGTTCCACTGGCCGGTCGGCACATTCCCAGTGATGTTGAGCATCGCGGAGGAGTCGGCGAATGCCGCTGCGACTGCGACTACGATGTTCGCTGAGCCTGGACCGCAGGACGTATAAGTAGCAACAGGCTTCTGGGCGATGCGGAAGTAGGCATCGGCCATGAATGCCGCGACCGATTCGTGGTGCACGGAGATCGTCGTTATCTCGTCCTGGCGATCATAGAGGCCATCCAGCAGGCCTATAATGCCGTGGCCGCACAATCCGAAGATGTAGGGAACCTTTTGCTGGATCAGGAAGTCCGCAATGTATGCCGCCCCTTTCGATGTCGGCTGGACGCAGGCCGCCTGCCCTAGATTCTCACTCACGGGTGATCTCCTTTCAGGTAATGGTGTGCACTCGGTTGGTCGAGGCATCCGCCGGGTAAGGTTCAATTTCGTCTATGATAACCCCATCCGGCAGTCCGCTCCGGACCCGATCTACGGGAGATCGCCCGGTCACATCCTGCGGTTTCTGTCTTGTTTCACCTCGGGCATGTCGGTAGGCGGCGAGGCCACGACGACGAAGACCAGATCCTCAAGGCCGGTATTGAAGATCCCATGGCGGACCCCAGGGGGAATATGGATGACCATGTGGGGCTCCACGAGGTTTTTCTTCCCGTCCAGCTCCACGATCCCCCTGCCCTGGAGAATGTAGTAGATGTTCTCCGCGACCCCGTGCGCGTGCACTTCGGCATAGCCCTTGGGTCGGTAGCTGGAGAGGCGGAAGTCGAAATAGCGCGTGTCGGCATTCGTCGGGTGAACCAGCATCTTGGAAAAGGCGTCAAAGGCCCCAAAGCCGCTTCGATGGCCACCAGCAATCGATATGAAGCGATATCCTGCATGTCCCGGTCTTTCAGGAATTCACCTTTGGACATCGCCGCAATCTTTTCCAGACGACTTACGGACTCTTCAATTTCTTGGCACCGAGTACGTATCAACTCTGGGTTCAAGCTCACCCGCCAAAAGCCTCCTTTATTCCCTTCCAAATAATCGGCTTCAGATCCAGGTACCTTTGGATCGTTTGTTCGACCACACGCACCCGTATCTCTTCGTCTTTTTCAAAGATCAATTTCCCGCGGATTACATGATAAAGAAATGACAGGGGGGCAAGGTTGAGAATACGGACATCCACTGGAATCTCTAACTCTCGGCTGAGGTTTTGGCTTAATATTAAACTGGATTCATTAAAACGCTCTTGCGGAGTCTTTGAAAGATAGAGGCCGACATCGACGTCGTGAAAAGGCTCTCCTTCCACAAATGAGCCAAATATATAGGCAAACGCCACCTCTCCACGGTTCTTCAAAATGCCGGTGATGCGCGAGATGAGTCTTTCTCTTTCCTCGGAATGCAAATGGTAGATTTTCGGCTTCATGGGTCCAGCCATCATTCATGCCATGAAAAAGATAATTGCTTAGGGGCAGGAAAATCGTATGGCTAAAATCCTCATCGAATTACTGGCGCGCCCAGGGTGATTCGAACACCCGACCTACGGATTCGTAGTCCGGCGCTCTATCCAGCTGAGCTATGGGCGCGCCGAATCTATAAATAAAATACCAGGTGCCTGCTTCTTTGTCAAACTCCATAAAAATCGTTACAGGTTGCCAGTCGTGGGTTGCAGGATTAATACTAAAAATAACCGTAAACCTGAAACTCGGAACCCGGAACGGAAGTTAACGGGTCAGAAGAATTAGGGCCAGGCAGGCAAAGATAAGGCCCAGGACTTTGGATACGGTCACGGGTTCATGCAAGAAAATAAAACCCAAGATTGCCGGAATGATCAGATTCAGGCTGAAGATAGGAATGACTACTGAAAGAGGTC
>JAHJQK010000208.1 GCA_018819135.1 Pseudomonadota bacterium
CTTACCTCCTTAAAAGCTCATTGCGCGCTCATTCTAACGCCTGGACGCTTCTTATCAAGTTAATTCTCTGGATCATAGTCCCACTTCCTGGCCAAGCCCTTTGGCCGAGGCTCGCTGGAAAACTGCCTGGGCGACCGAGATGTCCTGTACGGCATTGCCTACGGATTTAAAATAGGTAATTTCCTGATTATCCCGCCGTCCGGATTTTCTCCCCGCGATTACTTCGCCAAGCTCGGCTTGAATATCTGCATGGCGGATGAGGCCTTTCTTCAAAGGAATGATCAAATCCCCCGCTTCCTCCAGACAAGCCGCAACCGAATCGACGAAAATTCGCGAACGAAGGATCGTCTCTTCATCCACCTCTTGCATCTCTGCCTGGAAAGCCCCGATAGCATTGATATGTGCTCCAAGCCTCAGTACTTTTCCAGGAAAGACCGGCTGCCGGGAGCTGGTAGCCGTAACTACGATATCGGCTTCATCCAACGCTTCTTCCGGAGAACGGGCCTTTAAAATTTCCACCTCCTGGCCTCGAGGGGTTTTTTGGAGCAGGCTTATCAAGGAATCTACTCTCTCGGGAAGGAGGTCGAAAATAACGGTTCGGGCCACTTTCCGGACGGCCCAGACTCCTTGCACCTGGAAAAACGCCTGGCCGCCAGCTCCGAACAACGCCAAACTTTTAGCGTCCTGCCGGGAGAAGATCTGAGTCGCTGCGCCCGTTGCCGCTCCTGTCCGCAAGCGGGTCAAATGGGTGCCCTCCAAAATGGCTGAAGGTCCACCGGTCACAGCATCGAAGAGAACCACTAAGGCCTGAACAGCCGAAAGGCCTTGGGAGGGGTTCTGGGGGAAAACCGTGACGATCTTCGTACCCAAGGCCAGGGTTGCACCCAGAAAGGCCGGCATAGTCAGGGCCACCTCTCCCTGATTCTTCAAGTTTAGAGAAGTACGCACAGGGGCCTGAGCCTGCTTGCTGGAAAGCTGGACGAAGGCACTCTTGACGACTTCAATAGCCTCGATCATCGAAAGGGCTTGGCTAATGTCTTCGGCCCTAAAGACTTTGATCTTCATCCCTTAGATCACCCCTTCGGTTTTCATCCGTGCTACCTCTGCGGGCGAGTAGCCCAGAAGATCCTGGTAAATCACTTCATTGGCCGCGCCCATGGGAAGTCCGGGAAAGCGAATTTTCGCCGGGTTCCTCAAGAACCGGATGGGATTTTCAGGAAAGGACAAGGTCCGCCCGGAATCTGGATCAAAAACCGCAGCCAGGCTCCCCCTTTCTCTAACGTGGGGGTCATTGGCGATATCCTGCATGTTATAGACCGGTCCTATGGTAACACCCGCCCTTTCGCACTCATCCACCACCTCTTTTAAGGTTCGGCTTTTGATCCACTCTCCGATTACCCGGTTGAGAACCTTACGACTTTCCTTGTGAATCCGCTCTTGGTTATTCCTGAACCCCGGCTGCGTCTTCAATTCTGGGTGGCCCACCAGGTCCATCATCCGCTCAAACGGAGCCTGAGCGCTTGCCGAAAGAGCGACCCACTTTCCTTCCTTGGTCTGAAAGCTGTTTCGCGGGGCCGTAAAATTTGCTTCGTTACCCATGGGTCCGGGAATCTCTCCGGTTAGAGAGTAAATCAGAAAATCTGCCCCCATGAAACTGAAGAGGGGTTCATACAGAGAAAGATCTATCTCTTGGCCGCCTTTCTCTCCCCGTTTCTGATCCCGCAGGGCGATCATCGCTCCCAAGGCAAGATGCGTCCCGGCGATCATATCCGCCAAAGCCAGGGGAGGGTTGGTCGGAGGACCCCCGGGTTGGGCGTTTTTGTAAGTGAAGCCGCTCATCGCTTCGGCCAGGGTGCCGAATCCAGGTTTAAAGGCATACGGCCCGGTTTGGCCATAACCGGAGATGCGGCCAATGATCAGCCCTTTGTTGATCTGCCACAGCTTCTCTGCAGAAAATCCTAGCCGCTCCAGGGTTCCTGGGCGCATATTCTCGAATAAAACATCCGCGCCCTCCACCAGCTGGGTGAAGATCTTCTGCCCTTGGGGGTGCTTCAAATTGAGGGTGATGGGCAGCTTGTTCCTTGAGGCGACCAGCCAAGAGGGCTGATATTTTTCTTCCACCATGGCCCAAAACCGGATGGCATCGGGAACGCCCGGGGGTTCGATCTTGATCACCTCGGCGCCGAAATCCCCCAGAAGGGTTGCGGCATAAGGGGCAGCGACCACGGCTCCCAAATCGACCACCCGAACGTCTTTCAGGGGCAATCTGGAACTCTCCGCTTGTTTCCGTTGTTCCCGGATAAAAGCACTAATTTCTTCAAGATCCATTTAAATCCTCCTCGTCAATCATTAGCCTCGACTCTTTTCCTTCCTTAAGGACGAACAAGCTTTTTCCACCCCTATGCTTCCCAAAGAATATAAACCCTGAATCCTTATATCAAAAAGAAAGACAAAATGAAAGTCCTGGGGCCTTCAAACTTTTGAAACGATGAAACCAATGCCCAAAACCACCAGAACCGTACCAACAGCGATCCTTGTCGTCACTCTTTCTTTAAGCAAGACCAACGAAAGGGGGAGTCCAAAGAGCGGGGCAGCGCAGGAGGTTTAAGGTCCTGGGCTCGAATTTCCCGGATAGGGATTTCGTTAACGTACTGCTCAGAGACCAACAGAATGCACACCCCAAGGCGCTTAGTTCGCCGATCAAAGTTTCCCCTTTTTTCCTCAGATCTTTTTCTGGATCATGCTGGCAAAAGCGGGAGGATAAGTCAAGGAAAAGAAGGGCTGGGGTTGCCGAACCGGAGATCCACGTATCTAAGGAAAAAACTTTCCTCTGGTGGTCCCAACGGGAATCGAACCCGTGTTTTCGGCGTGAGAGGCCGACGTCCTAGGCCGCTAGACGATGGGACCGTTGGTCAAGCTTGGGAAGGAGGATTTCAAAGTATAACAAATCTCCCTCTTAGTCAAGGTCAAAAGAAGGTTCCAGGATCTCTGGATGGAAGCAGAAACCCAAAAAATCTGTCTGCAAAGCGAAGATCACCGGGAGGCGGTTGCGGCTTACTTAGAAAAACGCCAACCTGTTTTTAGCGGGACGTGAAAAAAGAGTTTCTATGGCATGCATACGCTTTACGCCTTGTGATTTTATGCGGAGCGCCCCATATGAATCCGTGTAAATCGGCATTCCGCGAACGCGGGAATCCAGAGAATAAGCTGGATTCCGGGTCAAGCCCGGAATGACAGATAATATAAGGTTTTGGTAAATCACCATAAAGATCTATGTCGCTTTGTATATTTAAAGGTGTCTTAGGGACTGGATTTTCCAGGCGATGCGGGTCAACGGTAAAACCAGGGAGCGCATTTGAAACGCCAGCTTGGGAAAGTAGGCTATCTTGATCAGGTTCTGGTATAAATCCAAATTTTTTTCGCTGTGGAAGTGGAGGACTCGCCCCTCCTTAGGAAAATTCCAGGGATTCATACGCCGGGCTTCGGCTTCTTGGTGAAAAATAACCCGGCAGTCAAAAGGCGGCATCATGGTAAAGAGGGGTTTTCTCTCGGGATTGGATATCTCTTTAATCTTTGTTCCCAACCCCTCGCGCTTCTGGCGGATGTACTCCCGGCGTTTTTTTTCGTCTCCATAAATTTCAGGGTCTTTGGCGATTTCATAGGTGACCAGCCATTCCATCTTCTCATGGCTCCTGCGCATCCAGCAGGCGTTGGCTCACTTCGGCCACGAGGCACCAGATGCCATCGAGAGAAAAGTGATTCTGGATGGTGGAGTCGAACATGACGGTCACTCGGGCGGGAAATTCCTCATCTTCTTTCCAAAGAACATAAGCCAGGGGGACTTTCGGGAAAACCGTGAGGGAGAAAGCTTTATCCCCGAAAAGGAGGTCCACTCCGCCCAATCGGTTCCCAGCGCGGCCGAAGGCTTCAGGGTTTTTCCCGAAGGCCGTCTTCAACTCTTCCACCCGCAGGGCGTGGGGGCCGCGGAAGAAGGTCGTTCCTCCTTTTAGCTCCTTCTCGCTGATCCAGGTGCTTGTAGGCTCGACCCCTTTGGCTTCTAATAAATAAAGGAGAACCATTAGATAAAAATAATCACGCAGTTCCTCTTCCTCGCAGACATCTCCGCGCAGGCATAAAATCTTTTGCTCTACCGGGAGGATCAAATATTTTTGGTTGAGAAGGGGTAAAAAGTATCCTTTCCTCTCCTGGCTGTAAATGGCCCCTGTTCTATGGCAGACTTCCTCTGGCTCTGCCTTCGCCAGCTCCTCCCAATACAAGGCATGCGTCGCCCTTTCGTCTTTCTGATTATTGCTCATGCTCTCCTCCGCAATAGCAGGCCCGCGGCAGCAGAACTAGGCGTCTATTCACACCTTGCCGGGGGCCTTCTTCTCCATCTCGAGAACCTGGCGGATGGCGGCCTCGGGCACACGAATCTCGATGCCCGCGCGTTCCTCCTCCAGGAGCATCGCCACCCGCGAGTCGCGCTCGCCCCAGCCCCGGTTGAGGGCCTCGGTCATCTCTTCGAGCGTGAGGTTGGCGAGCCGCATGGGCACCTTGTGCTCACGGCCGAGGCTGGTTGCCAGGGCGACGTCCTTGTGCGCCAGTCGCAAGGCGAACGCCGCCGGATCGAACTTGCCGGGAAGGAACTGATCGACCAGGCCGTCGAAAGTGCCGCGCCGCCGCCTCCCGCCGCAGATCGTGGACCACGAGCTCGTGGCCTGCTTTGATCAAGCTGGACGCCATGTGGCGCCCCATGATCCCCAGCCCGATAAATCCGATCTTCATGGCTTCCTCTCGTCGAAGACCTTCTTGGCAACGCGGCCCGCCGTCATGGCGGCCGGCCAGCCCGCATAGAAGGCCAGGTGGGTGATGATCTCGCCAATCTCCTCGGGAGTGACGCCATTGGCGAGCGCCCGCTGGATGTGCGTCGGGAGCTGTTCGGTCCGATACATCGCGATCAGCGCCGCGACTGTGATCAGGCTCCGGTCGCGCTTGGACAGCCCGGGGCGCTCCCAGACATCGCCATACAGCACGGTCTCGCTGAGTTCGATGAGCTTCGGGGCGATCTGCCGAACCTCGCTACGGGAGGATGGGGTGGATGGAGGTTTACTCACAGGGCCCTCCTTTCTGGGCGTTTGCCAAAAAATAGTCACCCCCGCTTTGCAGGGTCTACAACTAATCCTCTAACTGCGTCATTTTGACTCCCACTTTTGTGATCACGATGTGAGAAAACTCGGAGTCGTTGGTGGCTCCATGCCAATGTTTCTCGCCGGCTGGGAATAAGACAACCTCTCCTACCGTTACCACTTTCTTTTCTTCTGTCGTAGCCACAAACCCCTTTCCGGCAGTGATGATCAGGACCTGATCGCCATCATGGGAATGGAATTTGTTCCTCACTCCTTTCCCGAAATTCACGATGTTCACTCTCAAGTCTTTACTATCCGATAAGAGAGACTGCCTGGTTACGTTGGGTCCTGTAAACAGCGGGGATCCAGCAGGCTCCTTGGGTACTTCGTTCATCTTTACTATTTTCATCGCGCCCTCCTTTGAAAGTATTACAGAAGATTCTGGTTGTTTCTTGCACCCGTTAAGATGGGTTGAATATATAAAAAGAAGAGTAGTATGTCAAACCCCTTTCTGCAGCCCTTCAGAAGCTGTGAAAAAAATCAAATTCGGGGAGGCCATAACCTCTTGGTTGTCCAGGGGGCGGGAAAATTCGCGCCGCCAAAATCGGCGGGAAATCCCCGGGCTTAAAAGAGTTTACCCCAACTTCCGCAAAGGAACGTGGGCAAGCTGGCGGGAACTGAGTAAAATAAAAAATGCTTTGCTTATGCCGACAGCCTGATTTCAATGGAGCGCGGGCAAGGATAGAAAGCCCCCGATATCATGAAGGCGGGGTTTGCGGCCACAACACCGAATTACCCCAAGCCCTTCGCCATGTCAATATTTAATTTATTGCAAATAGATCGCCAGCCTGTTTTTTGAATGAATGGCCGCAAGGCACGAGGGGCAAGTGGCAAGGGAGAAAGCATGGGATAGGGAAAACGGGACACGCAGCAGGGAGCCTTACTCCCGTTCTTTTAGCATAGAAGTAATTGCACGTTTTAGACTGGGCAGGTCCCGCTCAACGATTATCCACACTCTATCCAGATCTACACCCAGATATCCATGAACGAGCACGTTACGAAAACCAGAAATCTTATACCAATCCACCTCGGGATGGGCTTCCTTGGTGGCATCCGACAGCCGTTGGGTTGATTCCGCCATTGTTTGAAGATTTCTCATAACCGCATCCTGAATCAACGTGGAAGCCAAAAATGCATCTTTTCCCCCTCCGGTGGTGTATTTTTCAATGCGTTCAATGCACTCGCGGATGTGAATCAAATAGAGTTTATCGTCCTTCATAGGGGCCGTGCTTCCGCTAAAACACGATCGCGAATGAACCAGTGCAGTCCCTTCTCGGTAACGATGTCCACTTCAAGGCCCAGTAGGTTCTGCAGATCCATTAACAATCCTCCAACATCTAAAAGGCTGCGTTCAGGCTCAAGATCGACCAAGAAATCAACATCACTGCTTGGACTGGCGTCATCGCGCACCACTGAGCCAAAGATCCGCACATTATACGCTCCCCGATTGGCGGCGATCCGGAGGATCTCTTCTCTTCTTTTTGTTAAAAGCTCTTTAATTTCCAAAAAAATATCCCCCTCCGTAGCCGCCTATACTACTTACATTCAATTCCCGCAGATATAATACCCTATCCTGAGGCGTAAACGCCAATGGTTTCTTGGGTTGCGGCTTTGCCGCACGTGAGATCCATGCTTGAACATATCGCACCTTCGGTGCGGGCTTTAAAGATCTTTGACATAGCACAGGTCACCACCACAAAAACATTGCAGTTCAGGCATGCGGTGCTTGGACCGGGGTGAAGGCGGAAAAGAATCCACCACGATGTCCTCTACCTTCGCCTCATACCCGCAATCCCGGCAACGATAATTGTAATAGTGAGTATCGTAAATCCCCGACATCCGGATCTCTTCCTCGCTGAGACCGCTCATACTGCCCAGATTTGAGTCTTTCTTCTTCGTCATAGATCACTCCGTAGGAAGGATGCCAAATCCTCCAGAGAATCAACTCCCCACCACAACGCGAACAAATAAACGGATCCCTGGCCGTCGTCTCCATCACCCTTTGCCGATAACCCTTGCGGCTAATCGTAAAGGTCTCTCGACACTGACCCGCATCTGCAGGCAAAATGAACCTTAACTTCTTGTAAATCTTCCGATACACGGCTACCGCATGAAGCCCATAATAGCGAACCCGCTGCATCCCTTTGGGCAGTATGTGTTGCACCATCCGACCGATAAACCGATAAACATCCACCTCTTCCATCTTCCGCCGGCCACTCTTATGATCACGGTACCAATACTTGACCCACTTCCCATCGTAACTGGCAATGCGCCGAACCGAGATCGGAGGACTCACAACGTATTTGGCCAAATACTTCGCTAACTCCCGAATCCGCTTGGGGACTTCCCCCTTCTGAATGTTCGCCACCAAACCCTTGGGATACTTTCGATAAAGCTCATCAATCTTGGCCCGCATCTCCTGGGTGGGAACCTGCTCTTTGAGCATCTTGAATAGATGATATTGCCATTTCTTGTGAAGAATCTCATAAGGAAAATACTTCAGCGTAACCCATGAATGGCCCCCTCTTCCGCTGGAGGCAATCCCTCCGGAAGTCATAATAATATGCAAGTGGGGATTGTAGCTTCCTGACCTCCCATTCGTCTGGATCACCACAATATACCCCCCAGATACAGCACGCCGAAGAACTGTGCTCAGAGTATCTGCCAAACACTCTATGCCCACTCTCATCAACTCAGACAACAGCCTGGCTTCTCGATAAAAATACTCCCTCAGCTCATCCGGCACCGTCAACACCGTATGCCGATAGGCCACCCCAGGAAACAAAATCGCTTCGATGCGCGCCGCCCATCGATCGGTATACACCTTGGCACAGGACAAACAAAAACAGCTCTTACAAGAAAAAGGCACCCTTCTCCACTCACCCCCGCACCCTCCACACACATAGGTCGCATAGCCGTTTTGCGCATCCCCGCAGCCCAGCATCTTTTGAACGACTTCAGCGTAGCGATCTTCTCGATACCGAGAAAAAGTCTCCTTGAAAGACTCCCAGTGGGTCCGAAAAATCTCTTTAAGCTTGTCTCGGTCAAACCACTGACGAAATGAACCCATCTTGGGAGTGCATTATAACCCTTTGACCTCACAACTAAAAAGAGATTTTTTTGGCATCAGGTTGCCCTCCGGGCACCCTGATGCCAAAAAAGGAAATTCCTATACAATTAAATTATATCAAATGGTGCTCATGTGGTGCACTAAGAAACTTTGGAGGATGGTCAGCCAGATCCTTTCTGGATCAGCTGTAGGAAGGAGGGACCCGTTTATCCTGGGAAGATGATTCCGGCTGCTGGTATCCTCGCCGCCCAACTTCAGGGAAATTTTACATCGACCAGCGAGAGCCTCTACGCGGTTGAGGCGTTAAGATACCTTCTTGCAGGCATTCTGGTCTGCCCTTTCAAGATGGAAAAGAAAGAAATAAGACGTCCCCCCAAGGATGGCAGCGAGGTTGCCTGGCTCGAACTTGCGGAGATTAGAAAAGGGCTGGAAGGAACTGATGGGTGGTGATGGAGGCGGTTAATTCTCCTGAGGAATATTTGATTCGATAGACAATCTTAGGATAAGCCTCGATTCAATAATAACACCTACAAAGCAGCACGGATGGTGAGCGAAATGTTTTGAAGATTTGCAGTTGGAATGATTGATCCACAACGCGGCGCATGTGCCGCCCGTAATGCCGCCCCGGCATTGCGGGTCGTGCACGATGCGCATGTTAGGGGCTCTTTTCTAAACCCCTTGCAACCTTCTTCAAGACTCCTCTGAATGTATATGTTCCTCCCAAGGAGGACACCATAGGGACGAGGGTTGGAGCCGGAGTATAGAATAAGAGTTGATTCCTTGTTCTCAATACATTCAAAGAACCATGCGCCGAAAGAAGGTGTTGGACGTTGAGACGATGCTCGCCGACTTCCGCCTTCTTCAAACGCTCTTCCGTGACGACGACGACATCCTCCAGGTACGGGCGGGCCTCAATGTCTTTGTTTTCCGGTCCCGAGAGGGAGAGGATTCCTGTCACCGTTTGGAGGAGAGCGATTTCCGCGACGAAGGAGATCTCCAGCGAGTTGGTATGCGGATCGTAATTTACGATGGCCTTGAACTGGTTCTCTTTCTTTCCGTCCGTTATCAGAACAGTCGTGCGAGGGTCGCCGCGAAGGTCATCCGGTTTGATCGGAGGATAGTACCCGTAGGCGGGGGAAAAAGCGATGCCGTAATGCTTGTTGATCCGTTGGATTGCCACAGTCATTTGCTCAAGGGTATCCGGGTAAATGTGAAGATCGCTCGGAAGTAGGATCTGGCCATTCGATACAAAACTCAGTTCCTCGTAAAGCTCCTTGATTGCAGTGAGCTTCGGGTTACACAACTCCTCTGGAGAGCCGGTGACACCAGCGAACTCCTTCCAACAGAGTACGTCTGGTATTGGTACGCCAAGGGGCCAGACACTACCTCTATTTGAACCTCGAATGTGCAGTACACACACTGGATCGGGGCCAAGAGAGCTTGCAGTGACGCGGGGCAGTATTCCCGAGCCGAACGATCTCATGGGGTGATCGTCGGTTGCAAGGTTCCCTTTGCCCTCCTTCAGGATGTGAGCTATTTGTTCCGCGACCCACTTCAAGTCCTTTTCTTCCTCAATCTGTCTCCGTCCTTTGGCATCAGAAACGAAGTTAGTCCTATAGTCTTTGGGCAAGACAACTGTTATAGTCGGTTCTCCGGTGAGGTCCACCTTCACTTCCCGGATTCGGACAATGCACATTGACATTATTGCTTGCTCCTTACCCTAACGCTGGGCATCACCGGGAGCCGGATTTGTCGGCGATCCGGTGCATGCCGTGGTTAGGTGTGGTACTTGTTACTTCTTCTTTTCGGAGATATTGACGGCATAAAGTGAAAGAAGTTGCATTGCGAGCTGTGCTCTAAAACTATCAACATCTCCGGTTTTTGTACTGTCGAGTATTTGGATGGACATACCCACCGCGTTGATCTTTTCAAGCATTGTGACATAGGAACGTGCTTGCTCCATAGTCGATTTGTATATCAGCAAAAAAGTAGCTGCGATAAACTCTACGAGGATTCCGGAAACAGTAACGACTATGGATGGCCTGAAATTCTCAGGAGATTGATAGACCCTAAGGACACCATATCCAATGATGACAAAGCCAGCCGCCATCACAACAAGCGTGAGAGCGAAGATCCATTGAACTTGCTTAAGGTTACGATTGAGGTAGCTTTCAAGCTTGACCTGGGCAAGGTCCCATGCTGCTTGAGGTTCGTGGGGGTGCGCGCGGGCGCGCTCCTCAGCTTCTCTCAATATCTTTTCACGCCTGGTACTCTCTAACGCTCGTTGATAGGAGCCTAAACCGAGAACTATCACCCCACCAATGATCCCAAGCACCGCAGCAACGGGTTGAAGTACATTCTTATGGAAATCGAAACCCTCTGCTATTGATGCCGCGGCAATTGCTGCGAACACAAGTGCCCATGCAGTGAAGAAAAGTGCTCTGATCCTGCGATTCCCAGAAAGAGCAGCTTTCATGGAGTCAGTAGCCAGTGTGAAAAATTCATTCCTGTACATTTTTCATTTCACCTAACGGGGCTGCGGATCAGCGGCGGGCGGATGCGCGAGCTTGCTCGCGTGGACGACCGTCCGCTGCAGCCGCTTGATGGCCGGCGCGAAGCGCCGGACAGAAAGCGGATGATAATCCGCAGCCCCGATGGCGCGGCGCGAAGCGTCCGCGCCATCGATAAGGCTCACCGGGTGCCGGATTTGTCGGCAATCCGGTGGAGCCGCTTGTTGGGTGTCAATCCTCATCTTTTGCGTCCGAGCGACCTTTCCACGAGGAACAGGAAAGCTGAAATCGTCGTACAGAGCCACGCCGTATCGTCCTCGTCGAAGTCATCGTGTGTGAGTACATGACGGAATACTCGCTTTCGATATCCGCAAGCTCTTCTTCCGATTTGGGCCTCCTCGCCTCGAGCCATGAAGCCCGCTGCTTCTTGGATTGCATCTCTCAGGTACCTTGGAAGTCGGTATCCGGCAGCTCTCTCCGCATACCCGAACGCGAGCGCACAGAACATGCTACAAAACCGATGCGCTCGTACACACCTTGGGTCCATGCCAACCTCGTCTATGATGTCAAAGAAATCCGGCTGCCGCCGTTGGAGCATGGATGACAGCGCTGTACCTTCCCGGGCGCTGAGCGATCTGACCGCCCTCGCCAGAGATTTGAGCTCTGAAACAGCAAACTTCATGGGCTACGATTCTCCCCTCGTCTCCTCCCACCCAACGCTCCGGCTGACCCGCTGGGGCGGGGAGTTAATCTTTAGCCAACTGGCTATCACCAGTCGGTGTCAAGCCGGTTGTTAGACAATTTATTATTGGAGGTTAATATGAAAAAAAGTTCCAATCCATCGCAAGGCAAAATCTCTCCATGGCGTTACCGAGATGCTATCTCTGGGAATGAGATAGAAATAAAGGTATCGCATCTATACACGACCATCTACATCAACGAAAGATGTTATTACTTTCGTGTTGAAGATGGGATATTTGATGGGACGAGCACGGATAAGACGGTTAAGCCTTTTTCTGATCCTCTTCCCATTCACGAGTAGCGTCTTCAGTCGTCTTGAGACCGACCTGCGTGATGTGTCCTTTGGGCCATTCTTGCTGATGTTCTTGCTCACGCCGTTCGAGATCATCAGTTATGCCACTGTGGACGATCTTATTAACAATTTTAAAATGGTACTTGTAGGTATCTCGTGGTTTTGGCATATATTTTCCTCCTTTGTCTAACGGCTCGAACGATTTTGTTCGGCCGCGCGAATCAGCGCGCGGTCGGACAAAATCGGGCGAGGCGCTCCGTGCAACTTGCCGTTCGGGCGCGCGCAGCGCGACCGAACGCGCTGATAAGCTGCCGGGGACGGGGGAGTGCTGAAAGCGCGCGCTCGTACCTGGTCAGCTTGATTAGGTTGTTGGCCGGTCTTGTTCACCCCCCATGGCGTCCAGCTCTGTCTTCGTGCGCTCCCTAATGGATTTGTTAAGCGAATTCAGGAAGATCAACCAATTGTAATGCTTCTTGATGTAGTAGTTGATCCCTTTCTGTGCTGGCGTTGTTCCAAGGCTACTAAAGGGAACCCAGCAGAACCCGATGTTTATGCCTGCGAAGACTAAGTCGGTATTCCCTATCTTCGCGTTCAATTCGTCGTGCTCCATCTTGACGGAATCAGCCAGATGTGCCTTCGACGACACACCCTTGGAAAACGAGCTGATTCGTGATCTGAGTACGCGAAGGACCTCCGTGTCCTCCAGAAGCATCACGAGTTCTTCCGGGGATAGGAAAGTGGACTGTCGCAGCTCGTACCACTTTGAGGCCAGGAGAAGATTCGTAAAGTCCTGGTCGACTTTGCCGTCACCTCGTTTCGCAACCAAATGGGGACCGGATTCCATGAGCTTCTTTCGCATTGACTCATTGCGGACTGACAGGGCGGGGATCTCGATCTCGATCAGCCATTCTGCAATTGCCGCCCGTGCCCCTTGATCTGGCGGCTCAGCGTAATCTTCTGCTTTTGTCCCGAATGCCTGGCGGGCAAATGACAGGATCTTTTGAATATCAGCAGCCCTTCGATGCGAGAGGCAGAAAGGAATCCCGAGCTGAATGCAGTAGTTGACGTTGAATGTGTCCTCGAAGTCGGGGACGTTGAGCCCCCTCAGGATATCGGAGGTCATGATGACGTGGGTATAGTCCCCTCTGTCCGAATCATGAATCAGCGATACCTGTCCGAGTGACATGAACCTCTGGAAAGCGTCCGACCAGGGGCCCTTCGCGTTCTCATCGGGATAGAAATCATGCTCGTAAGCTTGAATCTGTTCGTGATTGAGCAGGTTGAAGAGAAGACCAGAGTTAAGGCCGGTCTCGGGGTAGTGCCTCCAGTACAAGCCGAATTGCTCTGTTTGATACTGATCCAGGAAAACGAAGCTCCCCGGAGGCTGCTGTTTGTGCTTCATGGTTACCCTCGGGCAACGGTGCGGCTAAGCTGCTACGCGGTTAGCACAATCAGCTTCAGCCGCTTAGGCATGATATGGTCTACTAACGCCCGGCCTCACTTTCTACTTAAAATATTTTGATTTGTTATTTTATCGCCAGTTACCGTACTCTTGCGTAGCCTACTATTGCGATTACTTTATTTTCTCTTGAAACAAGTATCTTCACGAAAGTTGTCCAATTGTTCACTACAATGTGACCTGATGATACGGTTCCTTCTTGGTTTTTCACACGCACGACGTTACTTTTTAAGACATTATTTCCTGGCAGGGTTGTATCAGGAAGCATAATATCAATGTATTCGTTAGTCATTTTGAGTATTTTCGCAGTATTCCATTTGATATCGATATCTTCTCTAGGTGGTTCACGTGAGGGTATAATATTGCCCTTTAAGATGCCGAACAATTGATAACCATCTGGAAACTGTGAATTAAGTGTCTCTGCCTTCTCAGCCTTAATTCTTGACATATCGTCTTTCAGCTTTCGCGCAGCGACCTGTCTTCCTTTCTCACCCATGTAACCATAAAGCCATGCAGCAGCAAGAAAAACCAGAACAAGTACTATGACGAACGCAAAGGCCTTAAAAGGATGCCCCTTGGCTATGTTCCACAGCTTCTCTAATTGTTCGATATCCATATTCTTTTGTTCCCCCGCACCCTCGTGTCATAACCAAAATATTCTTACAATGGAATAAGAAGCCTAACGGCTCGAACGATTTTGTTCGGCCGCGCGCAGCGCGACCGAACGATGAGGTCAGCGGTGGCTGTAAGCCATCCGCTGGAGTGATTTGTTACACATCGCTTTTTCTTTCTCTTAATTGTCCAAGCCGAGTTTACTTCCATCAGCAAAGACGATAACTTTGGGCTCCCATTTGAATTCCATCTTCTCCAACTTAGTATCCCTAAACTTTCTCCGTTTGAGGTCCAGAATGTCAGGGAGACCCCCAGGATCCCCCACGAGGAGATTTTTTTCACAGTACCAGTTCTTTTTCTGGCGAGCTTTGACGCCTTCCTCATATATTAAGTCCATTATCCCGAGTTCTTCTCCAAAAACATCCTTAAACTTTATTTCCCCTTTGAATGCCTTTATGTCTTTATTAGACTTGTTCTCAATGACAAAACCCATAGAAACTTTGTATATCTTTAGAAAATCAGCCCTAGTTGCTGGGCGTGGGCGTATATCTTCTTCTTTAAGATTTTGATAATGAGAGGATTTCTTAAACGGAGTAACCAAAATATACTTTGATAATTCAGCCGCGACTTTGGCCTTAGCAACAATATATCGTTGCTCTTGGATTAATTGGCCAACAGTCTTACCTTCAATATCGCTAGTTGTTTGCATTAATTTAGCCATCAAAAGGTCGACTTCCTCACCTTTAAGGTCCTTACTCTTTCGTATCTTTTCTATCACCTGCTCTTTGTTATCCTTTGTAAATTTCAAATCATTAACATTGCTATTGCTGCACGCAACTAAGAAGGAAAAAAACAAAACAAGAAGGATGGATCTCATATCGTCCTCCATTTTAATGTGTAACGGCGAGTTGAGCGGTTCGGAATCGGGCTGGCGAGTTTACTCGCCAAGGCCGAGGGCGAACGGCTCGAACGATTTTGTTCGGCCGCGCGAATCAGCGCGCGGTCGGACAAATCGGGCGAGGCGCTCCGCGCAACTCGCC
>JAHJQK010000209.1 GCA_018819135.1 Pseudomonadota bacterium
ATGCGATTCTCGAATATTGCCTCTTGCAGAATTTGCTGGTCATCCGCTCTGGCATTACCCGTTTCCGAAGCACGTAATACATCATAACCTTGGGTACGTAATGCTTGAGCCACATCCAAGCCGAACATTTGATCCAGATATAGTTTATAAGGCATTTAAAGCTTTAAGGTCGGTGTGTTCTAGTGATGCCCGTGCATACAACAGGGCGGCTTGAATATCTTCATTTGTTAACTCCGGATAGTTACCGAGAATTTTCCCCCATGGCTCTCCCCCTGCTATGTGCTCAAGTATTACAGTCACCGGAATTCTTGTTCCCTTGATCACAGGCTTCCCGTTACATACTCTTGGGTCAAGTTCAATTCTTTCAAACGGAATAATCTTTTTCACCTCGTATTTCCCATTTTTTTGAATTATATCATGAAAGTCTACCCTTGTAAAAGCACTCTGGGGACGCCACGTGGGGGACGTAGCTCCGTTAATTCCGATGTGAATTTAATAGGACGCAGATTTACGCAGATAACCGCAGAAACAAAAAAGCCGCTATGCGCATAGCGCTAAGCACTAAGCGACTTTCTGTGTACATCCGTGTCCAAAAAGGAATTTCCTATACATTTGAATTAGTTTGACCTGAACGCTTTGGAACAGGTTGCTTTGGCTTTCGGCCTTGACCGTTGAACTTTAATCTCTGAGCTTTTCATAAATGGGATATGTCCCTATTTAAAAACCCTCTTCTATGGGAGTGAAAGAGCAAATTTTATAGCTGAATCGATCTGATCTATTTTCTCGTCTCGAAGGAGGGCCATCCTTTCGATTAATAAATCCTTTCGTATCGTAACAATGGTGTCTAAATTTACAACACATTTCTTAAGGAGCCCATTCTCAGGACCGAGCTCAACTTCCACCGGAATGCCTCTGATCGTATAGGTAACCTCTGCCACGGTGACTGCATTTCTTACAACATAGGCCTCATCACGTGAAAGAAGAACGACCGGACGCCGGCCAACGGGTAATGGTAGCTCGGCCCACCATACTTCACCCCTTCGCATTACCAATCCTCTGAAGAGAATGCACTGAGGGAAGCCTTTTCCCAAGCCTCTATGCTTGCCAAGTTTTCAGGAACCCTTTTGTATCCATCTTCATAAACCTTTACCAGCCTTTTCTTTTCTTTTTCTTCCTTCCAGAGTTTAACGGTCTGGCGAATAAATTCACTCCTGGACAGGCCTTTTTTCTTCCTTAAGGCCTCCAATTCTTTAAATTCTCCACCCGGGATACTCACTGCGAATTTAACAACATTACCCATCTGATTGCCTCCCTTGGTATAATCATTTTCATACCAAAGTATAATCCAATTATATGACTCCGTCAACACTTTTCTTGAGGAAGGAAATAAAGATGACTTAAAAATTGAGCCTGGATCGACAACCCACTTTGAAAACCGACTCGATCTCTCCTGGTCTTTTGTTGTTGACTTAAAAATTAAGTCAGGGAGTATGTACACGCTACCTATTCATGAGCGTGAGCGAAAAATCGGGGTAAAATTGGGTGACACTTTTTGGGGGATGTGGTTGGGATGGGGGTCTTTAATCTTGATGTTCCAAATCTTTCTGGTTTGTCAGGTCTATTCTTTTTGTCTTTCCACCCATTTTAACACCATCCTGATGAAGATGAGGGGACATCCTATATTCCCCCTGTCAAGAAAAAAATTAAGTTTTTAAAAAACCAGAAGTTACCATGCAAGCCGTGTTTGGGGAACACAAGTCCACCAAGCTCTTTCATGAACTTTTTGCTTTCGACGAATCTCTCACCTCGACGAACTTTGTATCTAATCGTTACTTTTATCCGGTATGGCGGACCGACCGTCCACCCATCATCCCTAATCCAGATTACAAAATTCAAGTGAGAGGCCCAGGATTGTCCCCTACGAGGTCATCTGCCTCAACGTTGGTGCTCGGGCTCTCTCGTCGAATGGATCATCAACACTATGATTAAAAGGGTATCTCTATTTCTTCCTCCGAGTCCTTAGCTCGCTCTACACCTTGTTCCTTCGCCAAGTCCAAGAAAT
>JAHJQK010000210.1 GCA_018819135.1 Pseudomonadota bacterium
GTCGGAGGGCACTATGCCATTCGCTCGTTGTTCGAACCGTACCCCGAGCATGACCGGATCTTCTGTTATGAAGTCGACCGGGAAGATTACCAGAGCTCGGAAACGGGAAAGATGAGGCTGGCCGTAGGCCGGGCGCGGTTCACTTCCCAAATCACCGGGGAATCCGCTCTCCTGAGCTTCGGGGTCATACACTTTGGAGACCACAACCTGAGCGGTGGGGTCCGGAATTTCCGCGGGCAGGAAGCCTACGAGGCGCTGATGCAGGAAGTGAGCGGGGCTTTTTCCCGGGCAGACATTCCTGAGGTCATCCGTATCTTGGACCGGGGCTTTGGAAGGGATATCTACTCATTAAAATCCTTGTTCCGGGACGAGCAACGCAAGATCTTGAACCAGATATTAGACAAGACCCTGCAGGAGGCTGCGGCTGTTTATCAGCAGCTCTATGAACAGTCCGTTCCTCTCATGCGCTTCCTGGCCGATTTAGGGACCCCTTTTCCTAAGAGCTTTCAAACGGCCGCAGAATTTGCCCTGAATGCGAGCCTCCGCCAGGCTTTGGAAGCCGAGGAACTCGACTTAAATCAGGTTACCTCTCTTTTAGAGGAAGCCCGAGGACTGAAGGTCCCACTGGATGGGGCCGGCCTGGGTTATTCCTTCAAAGGAAGGATAGAGCGCATGGCCCAGCAGTTCCTGGCCGATCCGAACGATCATTCCTCTCTGCAAAAGCTTGCAGCTATCGTAGACTTAGCGTGCTCGCTGCCCTTCGAGGTAGACTTTTGGAAGGTTCAGAATATCTATCATGAAATTTTACAAAAAGTTTACCCGGAGTTCCAGAAGAAAGTTGAAAAAGGTGAAGAAAGCGCCCAAACCTGGGTCGGCTATATCACCGCCCTCGGGGAAAAACTTCATTGCAGTATCACTTGCGGCTGAAGGAGAAGATGAAAATAAACGATCCCCAAGCGCCATCCTCTTTTTCTGGAAGGTTTCAGGAACTCCTTGGGAGAGTTCGTATCCCCCGAGCGACGTACCGCCTCCAGTTCAAGCGGGATTTTACTTTCCGGCAAGCCCAGGATCTAGTCCCTTATTTTGATGAGCTGGGGATCAGCGACCTCTATGCCTCTCCTCTTTTCAGGCCTTGCTCGGAGGAAGGCCATGGCTATGACATTTGCGACCACCGGCAGTTCAACCCGGCCATCGGCACCCAGGAAGAATTCGGAGCCTTGTCCGCAGCCCTGCAGGCTCGATCCATGGGGCTTATTCTGGATGTGGTCCCCAACCACATGGGCATCAGCCGGAACAACCTCTGGTGGATGGATGTTCTGGAAAACGGCCCCAGTTCCACCTTTGCTCGTTATTTCGACATTGACCTGAATCCGACGAAGCCTGAGCTTCAGAATAAAGTCCTCCTCCCCATCCTGGAAGATCAATACGGCAAGGTGCTCGAAAGCGGGAAATTCCGCCTTACCCTCGAAGACGGAGCTTTCTATGTCTATTATTACGAACACAAACTTCCCGTGGCCCCCCGCACCTACAGCAAGATCCTGGGTTATATGATCGATGCCCTGGCCAAGACCCTGGGCAAGGACAATGAAAACCTGCAAGAACTCCAGAGTATTCTCACGGCTCTCAGCTACCTGCCCCTGCAAACCGAGATGACCCCCGAAAAGCTGGCAGAACGGAAAAGGGAGAAGGAGGTTATCAAAAGGCGCATTGCCGCCCTCTATCAGAATAGCTCTGAGGTGAAGGCTGCCATTGATGCAGCCGTCCAGGCCTTCAACGGCGCCGTGGGCGACCCCCGCAGCTTCGACCTGCTGGACGATCTGCTCAATGCCCAGGCCTATCGGCCCGCCTTTTGGCGGGTTGCCGCTGACGAGATCAACTACCGGCGCTTCTTTGATATCAACCAGCTGGCGGCCATCCGCATGGAGCTCCCCGAAGTCTTCCAGGAAGCGCATCAATTTATTTTTCACCTCCTGCAGGAGGGAAAAATTAGCGGTCTGCGGGTCGATCATCCGGACGGCCTGTGGAATCCAACCCATTATTTCCTGCATCTCCAAGAACAGGGTATCCTGCTTAAAGCGACAGATCCCCTGGTCCTGAACGGGGAAGCGCCTGCCGGTCCGCAACCTGGCTCGGGAAAAGAATTCCTAAACGCCTGGATGGCCCACCAGACAGGTCGGCAGGACCCTGCTCCCTGGCCACTTTATGTATTAGCCGAAAAGATCCTCGGTGAAGGGGAGCCCTTACCTGCGGATTGGGCGGTTTATGGCACCACCGGCTATGAATTCCTCAATGCGCTCAACGGGCTGTTCGTAGACAGGAGCAACTCCAAGGTATTTGACCGGATTTATAGCCACTTCATCGGGCACCAGATCCATTTCGGCAATCTGGTTAACTCCACCAAGAAAATAATCATGCTGGTGTCCATGGCCAGTGAGATCCAGGCCATATGCCATCAGCTCGAGCGTCTCTCGGAGAAGAACCGTTGGTATCGAGATTTTACCCTCAATAGCCTTACCTTCATCCTCCGGGAGGTGATCGCCTGCCTTCCCGTCTACCGCACCTATATCACCGGCCCGGAATCCGTTCCAGCCCGCGACCAAGCCTATATTGAGGCGGCGGTGCAAGAGGCCAAAAGACGGAACCCGCGAACGGCCGAAGCCATTTTTGATTTTATTCGCGACACTCTCCTGCTCCGCAATATCCAAAACTTCCCGGAAGAAGACCGGGGAAAGCTGATTGACTTTGTCCTGAAATTCCAGCAAATCACCGGTCCCGTGATGGCCAAGGGATTGGAAGACACTGCTTTCTACGTTTACAACCGCCTGGTATCGTTAAACGAAGTGGGGGGGCATCCGGACCGGTTCGGGATCTCCGTGGCGGATTTTCATCAGCAGAATATCGAGCGCCAGCAGAAATGGCCTCATTCTCTGCTGGCGACTTCAACCCACGACACGAAGCGCAGTGAAGACGTCCGATCCCGGATCAACGTGCTCTCGGAAATTCCCGGGGAATGGAGGGCCGCTTTAAACCGTTGGAGCCGCCTCAATTCTGCCAAAAAGATCCTGGTGGATGGCCAACCGGCTCCCGACCGTAATGATGAATACCTGCTTTACCAGACCTTGGTCGGGTCCTGGCCGGCAGCAGGGACGAACGGCAGTTCCCCTTTGTCGGCTGAGGAGCTGGCCAATTTCCGGGAACGCATCGCCTCTTACATGGAAAAAGCCACTTTAGAGGCTAAGGTTCATACGAGCTGGATCAACCGCAATAAAGAGTATGATGCGGCGGTGCAAAATTTTGTGGGGCGAGTGGTGGATAACCGGGGAAAAAATCGATTCCTCAGCGACCTGCAGGCTTTCCAGCACCGGGTGGCTTATTTTGGCCGGGTTAACACCCTGGCCCAGGTTCTTCTGAAGCTTACCTCACCAGGGGTGCCGGATATGTACCAGGGAACTGAGATTTGGGACTTTAGCCTGGTGGATCCGGATAACCGCCGTCCGGTGGACTACCAGCAGCGCCGTCGGTTACTCAACGATCTGAAAGACCAGGTAGATCGTGCCGGCCAGGATCTTATTCCCCTGATTCAGCAACTCCTCGATGCGAGCCAGGATGGAAGGATCAAGCTCTACCTCATCTTGCGCACGCTCCACTTCCGCAGGGCCCATCAAGAGCTCATGGCCAGGGGTGCCTATCTTCCTTTGGAAGCTGTCGGAGAAAAGAAGGGCCACCTTTGTGCCTTTGCCCGGATCTTGGCGAACGAGGAAATCCTCGTAGCAACCCCTCGCTTAATAGTCGGGCTTACGGGCGGGGTTGAACAACCCCCTTTGGGGGAGCGGGTATGGAAGGATACTTGGCTCACGCTTCCCCCTGAATGGGGAGGAAAAACCTATCGCCATCTCTTTACGGGGGAAAGGGTAGCAGTAGGAAAAAGGGACGATAGAATGGGCCTTTCGGCGGCGGAGATTTTCAACAACTTCCCAGTAGCCCTCCTGGAGCGAATCGTTCCTTAAAAGGGATTGATTAATCAACCCTATCGAATCCAATACCGGCCATCATTTTGAAGTCGGGGGCTGAAACGCGCCGAGGATTGGAATAAACTTTTCTTCTTGGCATTTATGGAACATGGTAAAATGATCTTTTGGTGGAACCAAATAATCCGATGAAGAAAAAAATTGCTGAACATCCTTTTTTTTTCGTCGGCTGCTGGGAATTGCGGGAGATGCTCGGCCGCAGCGCCCGGGATGAACAGCAGCTCTTGGAAGCCATCGAGGAGATTCCCCTCGACTCCATCTATTACCACACGCACAGTTTCTTTTTACGCCATAAATATATCGCCGGGCCTTACCCGAATGATTTCGCCACTTGGGCAGCCATCCAGATGCGGGATCGGGTCCTGGGGGAAAAACTGGGTATCCTGGACCCATATGATTCCGAAAACCTGGAATCCCTCCGGGGCGAGATCTTAACCATCATCGAAGAGCATCTTTCCCAGTTGGAAAGCATTCCCCGAGTCATCTATGGAGAGCCCTTTCATTTCATGCAATCCCGGATCATTGAAGTGCCCACGGGGCTGGTAGCGCGGACTCTGACGGAATTCCGGGAAATCCTGGCTGGCGTGGATGACAGTGTGGTTTACTATCATACCCTTGAGGCCGTCCTCCGCCTGGGAAGGAGGAAGGGAGACTTTACGCTCTGGATCGAAGAACAGCTCGGGCTTCCTGATTTGGCCCGGAAAATATCCAATATCGACCCCTACATGACCACTTTGGAGTCTGTTCGCCACCGGATCCTCAAGTTGTGCGATGAACTTCTGGGGGAGACAAAAAAGTACGGTCAAAACTTTTATGAAAAACAAGAGAACATATAGAACCACAGAGGTCACCGAGGACAATTCTGAGCGCTCCCCATGAATTTCTTTGGCCAGGAAAAACCGAAAGCATCATATCCTGTGCTCTGGAAGTTTATTCCACTTTAGGGTCTGGCCAATTAGCGAGGGCCTCTGGGGAAGGGATAAAAAAAGGGAGTAGAGGAAAAAAAGGGCTGAAAGGAGATTTAAAAAATGAGTCCAAAAATCATCGGATTGATCGTTCTTCTAATCTTTTTAGTAATTTTTGCCGTTCAGAATACCCAGCCGGTGGCCGTCAAGCTTTTTTTCTGGCAAATCTCGACTTCCGCCGTCTTAACCATTTTGGTAAGCTACCTGGTCGGATTCTTAACGGCCTGGTTGCTGGGTGTGCTGAAACCTGGCGGGAAAAAAGACTAAGCATTTTCCCCGGTTTCTGCGGTTCATAGGAGACGCTGGGGCCCCTGCCCTCATCAACGCTGGGGTCGAAACTCAAGCGCTTGCTGCCAAAAATAAAACGGAGGTATCAATTTACCTTTTGGAAAAGGACCACTAAATTTCAGGGGGAAATGCCCGTCATTTTGAAATGGGCAATTTAAATTTTGCCTGGGGCATTTCGGTGGGCGGGTGGCCTTAGGGGCCATGGAACTTACCGCCAAAGTAGAGCGGTTCGCTACGGTGGGGGTCTCCCTGGCCACGGCATTTATACTGATTTACGCCAGCGTCAAGCTTCGCCATCGCACTTTCGAGCGATTTCAAAAAGAAGGCATCGAGATTCCTTTTCCCCAAAGAACGGTTCATTTGCGGAAAGAAGGGAATTGACTTTTGGGTTGATGCCTCAGGCAGCAAAGTGTGATAAAATGATTTTTCATCCCGGGCTCCCTGATTCTTTCCTCTTTTCGAAAGGAGTAAGTCATGGAAAAAGTCCTTTGTGTAGATGATGACCTCAGCCTTCTTCGCCTTTATCAGGATGAACTTAGAGAGGAAGGGTATAAAGTGATTCTGGCCAAAGACGGAAAAGAGGCCCTGGCCAAATTCGAAAAAGAAAAGCCCCAAGTGGTGGTCATGGACATCCGCATGCCGGTCATGGACGGCATCGAAACTCTGACCACCATGATGGGCAAAGACCGCCAGGTCCCGGTCATTTTGAACACCGCCTATCCCCAGTATCGGGATAATTTCATGACCTGGGGAGCGGAAGCCTACGTGATTAAATCTTCAGATCTCACCGAGCTTAAACAAAAGATCCGGGAAGTCCTGAACAAGAGGAAGAAGCGAGCGAAATCTTGATCAAAAAGGAGGCCGGCTTTGGTTGAAAGAATTGTGGGTATGGTTCTGGCCGGAGGAAAAGGGGAACGGCTCTATCCGCTTACCCAGGATCGGGCCAAACCCGCTGTTCCCTTCGGAGGGAAATACCGCATCATCGACTTTACCTTGAGCAACTGCCTGAATTCCGGCATCCGGCGGTTGAACCTCCTCACCCAGTATAAATCCCTATCCCTAAACCGGCACATTATGCAGGGCTGGAATATATTCAATCCCGAACTGGAGGAATACATCAACCTCATTCCAGCCCAGCAGCGCGTCGGAGAGGATTGGTATCTGGGAACGGCCGATGCCATCTATCAGAATATCTACGTGTTGCAGATGGACCGTCCTGATTTAGTCCTCATCCTTTCCGGCGACCATATTTACAAGATGAATTACATGGAGATGATTGCTTACCATAAGGAGAACCGGGCCGACCTTACCGCGGGCGTCATCGAAATGGATAAAAACCTTTCTCGCCATTTTGGCGTTCTCCAGGTCGATGAAGAGTTTCGCATTGTAGGCTTTGAGGAAAAGCCGGAGATCCCCAAAACCATTCCGGGTCATCCCGACCTGATTCTGGCCAACATGGGAGTTTATGTTTTCAATACAGAAATTCTCGTGCGCCGGGTCATTGAAGACGCCAAGGATCCCGACTCCCAGCATGATTTTGGGAAAAATGTCATCCCGGCCATGGTTCCTCAAGACCGGGTCTATGCCTACAGTTTCCGGGACGAAAACAAAAAAACCGCCAAATACTGGAGGGACATCGGAACGCTGGATGCCTATTATGAAGCCAGCATGGACCTGGTGGCCATCGACCCTGTATTCAATCTTTACGACCAGGAATGGCCGATTCGTACTTACCACCCCCCCATTCCTCCGTCGAAAACCGTATTCTTCGAAGAGTATGAAGGAGGCCGAATCGGAGGCGTTTACGATTCTCTCGTCTCGGGCGATTGCATCATCAGCGGGGGCAAAGTAATTCGTTCTATTTTATCCCCCAAGGTGCGCATCCACAGCCATTCCGAGGTACGCGATTCCATCTTGATGGATGGGGCCGATGTAGGTAGACACGTCCGGGTGAATCGGGCGATTGTAGACAAAGGCATCCGCATTCCTGATGGATACAAGATTGGCTTCAATCTGCAGGAAGATGCCCAGAAATTCATGGTCACCGAATCGGGCATCGTGGTTATTTCCAAAGGAACCATCCTGTCCTGACCATCTTCCCTTTTAGCCTCTTCCTATCCCTCAATTTGGGCCGATGAACATTGAACTTTTCTCTTGATCCAAGAGAAGCACCAAATTCCAAATTCGTTTAAACCCGTTTGGGGCCTGGTGATTGTATATTGGGAATTATTTGTAATGTGGGATTTGGTATTTGAAATTTGGTCTTTCCAATCCTCCCCCGCGGGCGTATAATTTTCCTCTATGGGATGGGGGGATAAAATTCGGGAGATGGACCGGAACAAGGTCTTCGACAAGCTCGAAGGCCTGCGGGGAGCTTTGATTCGCATATTCCTCATCATCCTCGCCCTTTCGGTCGTTTCCTATTTTTTCTGGAAGGAAGCCCTGTTCTTTCTGCAGAAACCCCTGGGCTTACCGTTGATCATGTACGCCCTTCCAGAAGCTTTTTTTACTTCCCTCCGCCTGGCCTTTTTTATGGGTATTTTTCTGGCATCCCCCTTCATTTTCCAGGGCCTATGGGGAGCCTTCTCTCCCCTCTTTTCTTTCAATTCCCGAAGTTATTCCGTCACCATCGTTTTGTCCGCCACGAGCCTTTTTTATTCCGGGGCATTTTTTTGCTATTTTTTTGTCTTGCCCGTCGGGATTAATTTTTTGGTAACCTATGGCAGCGAAAATCTCCAACCCATGATCGGGCTGTCTAAGTACATGACGTTTGCTATTGGCTTGATCTTAGCCTTTGGGTTGGTCTTCGAGCTCCCTTTGATTATGCTCATCCTGGGGAGGGTGGGACTGATCAACTATCAGGTGCTGGCTAAAAAGCGCAAGTACGCTTTGTTACTTAACTCTATTCTTTCAGCGATCCTGACTCCTACGCCGGATGCCTACTCCATGCTTCTGATGATGGCCCCCATTCAAATCCTTTATGAGCTATCCGTCTGGCTGGTCAAGATTTTTGGCAAGAAAAAAGCCTTGGAGCCCGAGGTTCCTTGAAAGGTTTGCTTATGAAAGAAGCCATGCTTTACCAGAAAATGCCCGATCGGAAAGTCCATTGCCGTCTCTGTAACCACTATTGCCAAATTGCAGATGGCCAACGCGGAATCTGTGGCGTGCGGGAGAATCGAGGGGGAACCCTTTACACCTTGGTTTACCGCCGGCTGATCTCCCGCCATGTGGATCCGATCGAAAAGAAACCCATGTTTCATTTCGCCCCCGGGACAGGATCCTTCTCCATCGCCACCGTGGGTTGTAACTTTCGTTGCGACTTCTGCCAGAACTATGAAATTTCGCAGATGCCCAGGGACCAGAAGCGTATTGGGGGGGAAGACATAAGCCCGGAAGAAATTGTGGCTGGGGCTAAAAAAATGGGCTGCCGGACCATTGCTTATACCTACACGGAGCCGACCATCTATTTCGAATATGCTTATGACATTGCCCAGCTCGCCACTCGGGAGGGTTTGAAGAACATTTTTGTCACCAACGGTTACATGACCGAAGAGGCTCTACGGACGATTCACCCCCACCTCCACGGAGCCAATGTAGATTTGAAATCTTTCCAAGAAGGGTTCTATCAGAAGCATTGCGGCGCCAAACTCCAAGGGGTTCTCCATTCCCTGAAGGTGATGAAAACTTTGGGGGTCTGGGTGGAGATCACCACCCTCATCATTCCCGGTCTTAACGACACCGAAGAAGAATTGCAGAACATCGCCCGCTTCATTTTCTCTTTGGGTGAAGAAACCCCCTGGCACATCAGCCGCTTTCACCCCATGTATAAGATGCTCGACTGCTCACCGACCTCCATTCGAATTCTTGAACGTGCCCGGACAATCGGGCTGGAGAACGGATTGCGCTATGTTTATACCGGAAACGTCCCCGGGGATGTTGGAGAAGATACTTTTTGTTACCATTGTGGTAAGCTCTTGGTGGACCGATGGGGATTTCAGATCCTCAAATACCAGGTGAAGGGGAATAAATGTCATAACTGCGGCTCGACGATCGATGGAGTGGATCTTTAAAAGGGAGCTGCGCGTTTCGAGTTGCGCGTTGCAGGTTTTAAAAAACTTTCTCCTAACAACTGGCAACCCGAAACGTGTAACCCGTAACCCGTAACACTTTGGACCGTTGATAAGGATTTTAATATAATATCCAACTCACTCAAATAACAAAGCAGAGAGGTGGGCAATGATGTACGACGTCGTCACCTTCGGCGAGGCCATGCTCCGCCTGTCGCCGCCGCATTTCGGGCGCCTGGAGCAAACCCATTCTTTGGATGTGGAGATCGGTGGTAGCGAGTTGAACGTGGCCGTAGGACTGTCCCGGCTGGGAATGCCGGCGGCCTGGATTTCCAAACTTCCCAACAATGCCCTGGGAAAGATGGTGCGCAACCGGGCCCGGGAGCTGGGAGTAGATACCTCCCAGGTACTCTTTAGCGATAAAGGTCGGCAGGGCCTCTATTTCGTGGAATATGGTGCGGCTCCACGGGCCAGCTCCGTCCTGTACGACCGGGGAAATTCGGCCATCAGCCTGATCCAGGCCGGCGAGGTGGACTGGAAAAGAGTTCTTGCCAAAGCCAAGCTCTTCCATGTCAGCGGCATCACGCCCGCGCTTAGCGCATCCGCTGCCGAAACCACGGCGGTCGCCATGAAGGCGGCCAAGGAGGCAGGATGCTTAGTGAGTTATGACCTCAATTACCGCAAGAAACTCTGGTCGCCCGCTGAGGCCAAAAGCTGCCAAGCGCCTTTGATGAAGCTGGTGGACATCCTTACCACTACGGAAGAGGATACAGGAATTGTTTTCGGAATCCGGGAGGATAGCTATCAGAAAGTTGCGGAAAGCCTGGCCAGAGTTTTTGGGATCAAGGCGGTAGCCATTACTCTCCGGGAAGATCTTTCGGTGTGGAAAAATAACTGGACGGCCATCGCCTACGCCGACGGAAAAATTTATGCGGACCGCATTTACACCGTTGAGATCGTAGACCGTGTCGGGGCTGGCGACTCCTTTACCGCTGGCTTCATCTATGGCTATCTCACCGGGAATGCGGAAAAAGGCGTTAAGTATGGTAACGCCCTGGCTGCCTTGAAACATACTATGCCCGGCGACTTCAATTGGTCAACCCTGGAAGAAGTTGAAGCCCAGATCAAAGGGGCAGGGTTGAGAATATCCAGATAAAAAAATGTGGAATGGGGAGTTCGGAGTGCGGAATTTTTTCCATTCCGCATTCGGCATTCCGCAATCCGCATTCCAAGGGGGTTTTATGAAAGAAGTTTTAGCGAAAATTATTGAGGAAGGGGTTGTTCCGGTTATCCGAGTCTCTTCGGCTGGGGAAGCTTTTGAGGTGGCCAAGGCCATCAAAGAAGGGGGCATTACGGTAATTGAAGTGACCATGACCGTTCCCGGGGCCATAGACGTAATAAAAGAAGTGAGCCAGAAATTTGGCCAGGAAGTCTTATTAGGGGCCGGCACAATCCTCGACCCGGAAACCGCCCGGATGGCGCTCCTCAACGGCGCCCGGTTCTTGGTAACCCCGGCCTTGAACCTGGAAGTAATCAAGATGTCCAACCGTTACAGTGCTGTGGTGATCCCCGGGGCCTTGACCCCCACTGAGATCCTTACGGCCTGGGAGGCTGGGGCAGACTTAGTCAAAGTTTTTCCCATCGCCCAGGTTGGAGGCCCCGCTTACATCCGGGCCATTCAAGGCCCGCTGCCCCATATTCCCCTGGTCCCTACAGGCGGAGTAAATCTGCAGAACGCCGGAGAGTTCATCAAAGCTGGAGCTGCAGCTATTGCCGCCGGCGGGGAACTGGTGGATAAAAAGGCCGTGGCCGAGAAAAAATATTCCGTGATCGTGGCCAATGCCCAAAAGTTCCTGGGCGAGGTGAAAAAAGCTCGGGGAAGATAAAGAATGTCAGATTTCCCTCTTTCATGATTCTATCCTGCCATTCGGGACGTCGAGAAATCGAGAAATTATATCTTGACATAGGCAGCTATTTCTAATATATAAACCCTGCTTAGCATTTTCGGCAGTCCGTCCGGGTAAAACTCTATTTTTTGACTTTGGTCCATCCGGGGCCGATGATGATGATCCAGCAACCCAAGCTGGTTTACTCCATCTTCGCCGGTTACTTTTTCTCCAACCTGCTCATCATCCTGGCCGGGATCCTCGGGATTAAATTCCTGGCCAGGGTAATGGATTTCCCCTACCATAAAATCGGGCCGTCGATCCTTCTTTTTGCCGTCATCGGCTCCTATGCCCTGAACAACTCCATGTCGGACGTCTACGTGACCCTGGCTTTCGGTTTCGCCGGTTATTTTCTGAAGAAGTTGGATTTCGGCCTGGCCCCGCTGGTCCTGGGGATGATCCTGGGGGAGCTGGCCGAGGTATCATTGCGCCGGGCCATGCTCCTTTCCGACTTTGACCCGTCGGTCTTGATTACCCGTCCGATCAGCGGCGGCCTCATCGGTTTTGCGATTCTTTCGCTCTGTTATCCTTTCATCCAGAAATTTATCGTCACCAAAAGGAGGAGTAAAACTTCATGAAAATCGACCCAGAAAAATGCAGCAACTGCGGGGCCTGCCAACCCTACTGCACAGTGGGAGCCATCGTAGAGAGCAAGAAAGGAGAGATCCGCGAGGTGATCGAGGACGAGTGCGTGGAATGCGGTGTCTGTTCGCGGGCCGACGTCTGCCCGACCGACGCCATCTACCAACAAGAGCTGGCCTTCCCGCGGATCGTGCGCCAGGAATTCAGCAACCCTCTCATCCGGCACCCCAGCACCGGCATCGGCGGGCGGGGCACGGAAGAGATGAAGACCAATGATGTCACCAATCGTTTCCAGGCGGGGTTCGCCGGAATCGGCCTGGAATTCGGCCGGCCGGGCGTGGCGACCCGCTTCAGCGATGTTCAAACCATGGCCATGGCCCTGGCTCCTTTGGGCGTCCAGTTCGAATCTCAAAATCCGGTGACGGCCTTGATGATCGACAAGAGCAAGGGGTTGCTCAAACCGGAGGTTCTTAACGAGAAAGCCCTTTCGGCGATCATCGAGTGCCTCGTGGCCCTGGAAAAATTAGAAGAGGTTTTGAAAACCATTAAAAAGGTCGCTCCTATGTTAAAGACCGTCATCACCATGGAGATGATCTCCCGGATAGCAGAAGACGGTTCCATCCCCACTTTACCCATTGCTAAAAGCGTGGGGTTTACGATCCGGCCCAACACCAAAACCAATGTGGGCTTGGGGCGCCCAGGAAAATAGGAGGAAATCCATGACCCACACCTTACATCGTCGAGGAGATGAAAAGAGCCTGAGGGAAGATTACGTTATGCTCATCATGCCTGCCCGGGGTTTTAACCTGGAGGGTTCGTCAGAAAAAATGAAAAAGATCTTCGAGATTATTTCCCATTATAAAACCGTTAATTTTGGGAACGCCAGGGTCGGCAACAGCCATAGGACCACCATGGAGAAGTTGATGAGCACGGATAACCAGCGGATCGCCCATGCCGTTTTCCCGGATCGGGAAAATATGTTGGGGTGCCTCAAAGAGTTGAAAGAAAAAGACCTGGGGATCTCGGTGGTAATCTCCGGGCTCTTTGACCAGGTGGTCCAGTGCTGTAAGTCAATAGGGTTGAAACCTCATACGGTAAACCATTCCCTGGAGACCATCGGGGCCGTGCAAAAACTTCCTAAACCCCCGGTCATGGAAATTATCACTATGTGCGGCCATGCGATGATTTCCCCGGCCCTGGTCGAATCCCTGCTGGAAGAAGTCCGGTCCAAGAAACGCACCCTCGAGGAGGCTTCCGTAGAACTCTCCCGCCTGTGTGACTGCGGAGTCTTCAATCCTCCGCGGGCTGCGAAAATAATGAAGAAGATGATGGGGTAGAAGCCCGGGAGAATTCCTTTCGCCCTCTCCTGCGGGGAAGCTGTGTCCTAATCCAGGCGGGAGGGCATGAACGAGGAAGCATCGGCGGGTAAAGAAGCTGGGCAAAGCTCACCCGCTTGTTTCCGCAAAGCGACGGCGTGTTCGAAAATAAAAGATAAAGTCTTTATAAAAAACGAGTTCAATGGCCGGATTTTCTTTTGGAGGTGGTTGGGATCACTATCTCTCTCATTAAAGACCGACTTATTCATTAACATAAACTCTTGGTACTCGGGAACTGATCGCGCATATCATTTCATAATGAATGGTTCCGGCAAGGTCGGCCAATTCCGTAACCGAAATCTCCGCCTCTCCCTGGCGGCCAAACAGCACCGCCTCATCGCCAATCCTGGCATCTGAACGAGGGCCAAGATCAACAATGATTTGATCCATGCATACCCGGCCGACCACGGGGCAGCGTCGGCCGCCGATCAGAACGGAAGCTCTGTTGGACAAATAACGGTTATAGCCGTCGGCATACCCAACCGGCAAAGTGGCCAGCAGCGTCTCGTGGGATGTGGTATAGGTGGCTCCGTAACTAACCCGGGTTCCCCGTGGAACTTCTTTTATATAGACCACTTTGGTCTTAAACTGCATGGCCGGGAAAAGATGGAAGCGACGTTGGGTCTCTTTTGAAGGGGATAGGCCATAAAGGATAATGCCCGGGCGAACCATATTGAAATAGCCATGAGGGAGGTCAAGGATAGTGGCACTGTTAGCGGCGGATATCCAGGTTAAAGCCGATCCACCGCTGGTGATTTTATTCAGGCTGGAGGTGAATAAATCTAATTGTTGGTTGGCATAGGTTTTGTCTGCCGCATCGGCCGTGGCCAGGTGGGTGAAGATCCCTTTTAACTCCAAACCAGGAATGGCGAGCAATTTTTGTACAAAGTCAAAAGCTTGATCAGGACGAATCCCCAGCCGCCCCATTCCAGTATCAATTTTGAGCATCACCTCGGCAGTCCGCCCTTGGCGGCGTGCCGCATCTGCCAGTGCCTGAGCAGCTTCCAAGGTTGAGACCGTCCCCACCAGATTATAATCAACCACTAAGGAAGCTTGTTCCGGCAGGGTAAGTCCAACCACGAAAATGGGGACTTGGAATCCATTTTCCCGCAGCTCCGCTCCTTCTTCCGGGATGGCCACGCCCAAACCATTTGCTCCCGCTGACAGGGCTGCTGCACTTATCTTGAATGCACCATGCCCATAGGCATTAGCTTTGACCATGGCCATAATAAAAATCGATGGGGTAACGGCTGCTCGAATTTGGCGCATATTATGGCGAATGGCGGCAAGATCAATTTCTGCATATGTTGGTCGCATGATGTTATTCTCTCAGCTTGAAGATTCCTCCCTTAAGGTTTATCGACTAACGGAAAGGAGGAAGGTTTTAAAAATAAGCCTGTTAGACTCTTAACCTCCTAAAAAGATTCATGAAGCCATATACTACAAGCTGGTATCCGAGTCAAGAAAATTTCAAGAAAGAAATAATTTCAGGAGAATACGCCTTTTGGCCGTACGCTGCAATTAAATTTTAAAATTAAATAACTACCTTCTCGGAATTTATTCCGTGGTAAAATAGCTATAAATCTTACCCTCCTAAAAAGAGGTCATGTCGAAGATGGGGAAACATCTCGTTTTCGTCGGAGGCGGGCATGCCCACCTGGCGGCCCTGTTACACCTCGACCGGTATGTTCAGCGGGGACACCAAGTCACGCTGATCAGTTCTTCGGCCTACCATTATTACTCCGGCATGGGCCCAGGAATGCTCTCCGGGATCTACCGGCCCCAGGAAGTTCGTTTTCACGTTAAAAAGCTTACTCAAGACCGGGGAGGCCTGTTTGTAGAAGATAGGGTTGTTAAAATTGACCCGTTAAATCGTTCCTTGATTTTATCCACTGGGGAACAGGTGCCTTATGATGTGGTCTCCTTTAATACCGGCAGTGAAATTCCCGTCGCATCGCTTATTGCAGGGCCGCTGGAAAATGTATTCCCTGTTAAACCCGTGGTCAATCTTTTTCAGGCTCGCCATTCCATCCTGAAGGCTTTACCTCAAAATAAATTGAAATTCGCTATTGTAGGGGGTGGGCCAGCAGGAGTTGAAATAGCCTCCAACCTCTGGAGGTTGATCGCAGAAAATAATGGCAAGGCCCAAATTACCCTTATCGGAGGGAAAAGGCTGCTGGGTGACTTTCCCGAGAAGGTAAGAACTTTGGTCTTAAAATCTTTCACTAAAAGGGGAATCGAGGTCATCGAAGGAATTTATGTTAAAAGAATCCAAAAAGGCACGGTTGTTTTATCCGATGTAAAAAGTCTGGCCTTTGATTTTGCTTTTATAGCGATGGGAATCAAACCCTTGCCGATTTTCCGGGATTCCGGTCTACCCACCGGGGAAGATGGAGGTCTACTGGTCAATTCTTACCTGCAAAGCGTTGCTCACCCTGGAATGTTGGGGGGAGGAGATTGTATCAGCCTATCCGGACGTCCCCTGGCCAAAGTAGGAGTTTATGCCGTAAGGCAGAATCCCATCCTTTTGCACAATCTCCTGGCCGCCCTGGAAGGAGGAGGAATGCAAACCTTTCAACCGCAGAAAGATTATATGCTGATCTTCAACATGGGAGACGGAAGGGGAATTCTTTGGAAAAAAACTGGATATGGGATGGCAGGCTTTCTTTCATTTTAAAGGATTACATTGACAGGAAATTCATGAAACAATTTCAAGTGTCTGGAGAGCTCAAGGAGAAAGATGAAGGGATAGATTAATCTTTAGGAGGGGCAAAATGAGCATTCTGGATTATTTCAAATCGATTCCCACCTGGCCGGTCGAAAAAGTTCGAGATTTTTTGAACAGAAATTCTCCGGGAGATTATAACTTGGTGGATGTCCGCCAACCTAAAGAATATGAAAGTGGGCATCTGCCGGGGGCCCAATTAATCCCCGTGGGTGAATTAGAAAAGAGCGCGCAGGAACTGGACCCCCAAAAACCAACGATTGTTTACTGAGCTTCGGGAGTACGCAGCCGGGCGGCTGCGGCCATTTTATTCCGAGCAGGATTCAAAGAAGTATACAGTATGGAAGGCGGCGTGCCCCTGACGGAAGCGCTGGCGTGGGTGAAAGGGCAGGACCTGAAAGAGATTTTAGAACTGGCCATCTCCCTGGAAATCAATTCTGAAGACCTTTACCTAAAAATGGAACGGAAGGTGGAAGACAGGGAAGCAAAGCAGGTATTCAAGGTATTGTCCGTGCAAGAAAAACATCACCTGGAACGATTGGTGAGGCTTTTCGAAAAAAAATGAGGAGCCTACATCGGTCACCTGACTTCTTCCTTGTATTACGGGAGGAAACAAGGTAAAGTATCATATCTCAAAGATGCAGGGAGAACTACCATGGAAGGTGTGATGGGTCCCCAGAGCAGCAAGGCAGGGAGAAGGCGCAGGATTAGGATTGTTATCCCGGCATATCCCGCGTTCAACATTTATTCTCATGTTGCCCGGGTCACAACCGCCTTAGGGCCGGTGAGTGTGGCCACTGCCGTCCATGAGGTGGAAGGATGGGATGTCGAGGTCATCGATGAAAACAATTATCGGAGATCCGCTCCGCGAAACTCCTCCGGCCTGCCGGATCACGAAGCCCTGCAAGGTTTGAGGCCGGCCGATGTCGTCGGATTATACGGTGGTTTGACCAGCACCATCCCCAGGCTTTATGAGATTGCCAGGTTTTACCGCAATCTGGGCGTCATGACGCTTGCCGGCGGGCAGCACTTCGTCGAAGAAAACATAGCCGAGGCCTTGAACAACAGTGTTGATATAGTGGTGATCGGAGAAGGGGAAGAGACCCTCAAGGAACTTCTTCTGGCCTTCGAAGGAAAACGTCACTGGGGGGACATTGCCGGCATTGCCTACCTGGATCAAGGTCAACTTGCCAGGACACAGGAAAGGAAGCCCTTAACCGAGTTTGATAACCTGCCCATTCCCGATTTCTCTCTGGTGCGCTATGCCAAGGTTAAACTCTATCCTATTGGACGCGTTCGGGGATGCGGAATGGATTGTGAGTTTTGTACGGTCAAGGGGAAAGCCCGGTATGCCCATCCCGAGCGCCTGATGGAGCAGATCGCTTCTCTTTATGAAACGCGCGGGGCCAAACGTTTCTTTATTGTCGATGATCTTTTTGGCCAGGACAGGCTGGAAACACTACGCCTTTGTCTTCTGCTCAAAGAATACCAACGAAGGGCCAAGGCCCGGTTTGCGATAACGGTTCAGATCCGCCTGGATAAAGCCAAGGATACGGAACTACTGCAGGCTATGCGGGAGGCGGGAATTATCAACGTGGCCATAGGATTTGAATCTCCCATTGGGGAAGAGCTGAAGGCCATGGACAAGCGGCTGAAACCAGAAGAAATGATTTCCTTATCCCGAAGATATTACCAAACGGGCTTTATGGTCCACGGAATGTTCATTTTCGGTTATCCCCTTATAGAAGGCGTGAATTTTAAAATGTCGGCCAAGGAACGGATCCGCCACTTCCGGAGGTTCATCAAACAGGCAAGGATTGACACCGTGCAGGTAATGTTGCCTGTTCCGTTGCCCGGCACGGAACTGACCCACAGGCTCAAGCAACAGAACAGAATTTATCCCCAAGAATACCTCGGATGGGAATACTACGATGGAAACTTTCCTCTCTTTGTTCCCGACGAACCGATGTCTCCAGAAGAAATGCAAGCCTCTATCCACAAGATCATGGGACGATTTTATCGATTCAAACACATGTTTCAAATTGGGTTGAACATCCTTTCCTTCCCGGTCCTTTTTTTCTATCTCCATAACCTTAAAAAAGGATGGTGGAGATGGTACCGGATCTGGACGAAAAACGTGAGCCGGTTCGGGGGTTGGCTGATCATGCGTAGGTGGTTGGCCGAATTCAAGAAAGATAACTTCTCCGGCAAGCTTGCGGAAGCCCAAAAAGTTCTCGCTCAATCTTTTCCAGGCCGAGGGGAAAAATGGCTCCCCAGTCACTCCCCATCCTCCACTGAAAGATAGGTGTCTAAATCTCGACCGCTTTGCCTGGAGAGGAAAAGTTTTGAAAAAATAATTAGCCACAGAGGACACCGAGACCACAGAGAATGAATACAGGTGTCTTTACCGCTGTACCATTAATGTTCAGTTTCTGAAAATTATGTGAAGACTTTTAACTGTGTTTATCTGCGTTTATCCGCGTCCTATAATATTTTTTTGATTGCGGCTATGCCGCACGGGGACCTCTGTGGTTAACATGCCTTGGAACGGGGGTTGGCATGAGTGACTGGGTTGCTGTTTCCATAATCGGGCGTGACCGGCCAGGAATCGTGGCCAGCGTATCCAAGGTTCTCTTCCAGAATCGTTGCAACATTGAAGACCTTTCTCAGACAGCCATTCGCGGGCAGTTTGCCATGATCCTTATTGCCTCCACCGTCGTTCACTTCGGGGGAAGAATCCCCGCGCCCATTACCAGTATCAATAATTAGTGCCAGTGTCAGTGTGAGTGTCAGTGAAAAATATTTGAGCTTGACGGCTTTGTTATCCAGAGGAAAAAAGGGGATCATGTTATTAACCAGCCCCCGGCTTGTCCCTGTCACACATATCCGCACGAATATGACCATTGCAGGAATGATGCGGGAACGCTTCTTAAATTTAATAGGACGCAGATTTGCGCAGATAACAACAGATAATTATTTTCTTTTCAGTTTATCCTGATAATCTGTGTACATCCGTGTCCAAAAAGGAAATTCCTATACAATTGAACTATTAGAAAAAGTTTGAATCACGTCCCCCAATTCACGTGAGACCCGAGTGGTTTCCTCGAAGGAAATGCTGCCGAATTTGAGTGCCTGTTATGCACGTGATCGGAAGTGATGAATTAAACACGTTCTGCACGAACGTCCCGCTTACCGCCTACTAAAGCTCACCCTCAGCTGTGAAGTGCAGCGGAATAGCCGTTAGCTGCAGCGCCTTATTATATTTTCTCTTTGTACTCGGTAAAGCTGCCAATCAATTCCCGAAAGGATGCGGGCTTAAATTTTTCAAAGCTCTCCTCATCCACATAAACGAAATCATATTTCACGTCCGCTTGCGCTTGATTGATGTCTTCGCACCATTGCCGTAGTCGCCGAATCTTCAGCGGTACGTCTAAATCTTCTTGCCCCTTGGTTTCGACAATGCAAATCTCTTTGTCCGACACCTTGACCAGAAAATCCGGGTAGTAGTTGGAAATATCGCCGTCCGCATTCACATAATCCAGCTTGAAGTGCACTGCAAGATAATTCTTGGCATAGGAGACCACATCGTCGCAATCTTCCAGGAAGCGGGCGAACAGCAGCTCGAAACGGCTGTCCCCGATGATCTTGTTGAATACACTCTTTTTCGGGATCAGATATCCCTGGTCCTTTACCACAAAGGGGCGCGTTTGCCGCAACTTGATGGTGTCCCGAATCTTGGCATCCCCCTTGTCCTGAATGGTCAGCGCGTTGATCGCTTTCTTGAAGGTCTCGATCAGCGTCTTGGTGGCGGCCAGTTCCGACATGTTGCGCAGGGTGTTTGGATTGTCAAGTTCAACCTGCCGGTCGAACAACTGGTTCTGTACAAACGTCTTAACCCTGCCATAGAGCACATCATAAGCGCTGACAAGGCGCAGGTCCTTCATGATGGTCTGCGCAAAATAGCCTATGACGCTTCGATAATCCGCGACGCCTGCCGTATCCAGTAAGGTCGTGTGGCTTACTTCACCGGTGGTGATGTCCTTGAAGACGATCTCCCGCTGTTCCGCTTCGCTGAACTGACGATAAGCCACCTTTTCGTTGACGAAAGCGCCCACATCCAGGTTAGAAAGGTTCTTGTATTCCCGGTAAACGCGGGGAGTCATGACCGGGATTTCTATATCGAGTGCCTCGATGTTCTTCTTTACGTTCTCCTTGTCGATCTCGACCACCAGCGGCGTCTTGGGCTGGGTTCCCTCGCCCATGGGCTTTCGTTCAAGAACCACTCCCTCGGCCTGAATGGATTCTACGAACTCCATAAACGCATCAGTGCCCACCACGCTGACGTATTCTTCCACGCTTCCGGGGTACATTTTTCGCAAGCCGCGCCCGAGGGTTTGTTCGGGCAGAATGTTGCTCTTGGCCGAATAGGGGCGCAGGCCGACAATCGTTGTGACGTTGCGCACGTCCCATCCCTCCTTGAGCATCATAACCGACACAATCGCCTTGTAGGGACTCTCCAGTTCGTCAATTTCGTTGGCCTGTTTTCGTAGTCGCTCCAGCTCTTCCTTGTTCTTACCTGTCACCGATTCGGAAATCTCCCCGTTGTCCTTGGTGTGAATCACCAGAACGGCATCCTTCAATTCCGGGTAGTTGCCCTCCAAATACTCGGCCACATCGTCGCAGTTCCTGGTGTCATCGGTCATGACAAACAGGATAGCCCTTTTGCCAAGTTTTTCATGCTCCGCATAGGCCTTGCGCCACTCCACCACGCCCAAGTGGATGTAATCGGAATATTTCTCGGTGTACTTGGTGCTCTGACGTTCCGCCAGTTTGGCGCGACTGGGGACGTCGGGCAGCACGGGGTGCTTAACCACGTTCTGGGAGATGGCCTCCACCAGGGGGTAATCGGCCACGGTCTGCACGAAAATGGCACCGTTATTGTGCTTGGGTGTGGCCGTCATGTCCACTTGCAGTGACAGGCCAACCCCCTTTTGCTTCAGGCGGTTGTGGATGTCCTCGATGGACTTGAACCACGCCATACGGGGGTCATGGATATGATGCGCCTCGTCGTTCATCACCACCAGTTCTTCAATATCCCGCACAATCATACCCAGATCCACCTTGGAGTCTGTGGTTGCACCGGTAGGCCGTTTGCCCAGGAAGTATTCCATGGTGTTATTGTCATCGGGAGAGGGCGGAATATCGTCGCCCGCATAGACCCGGTGGATATTTGTAAGGAAGATATTCCCTATGGGTCGGGTGATGCGAACCTCGTCCTGGATGTGCAGGGTGGGCTGAAAATCATCCCGCCAATTGCGCCCGTCCACGCCGTTATCCGGCAATACTGGGTCCTCAAAGAAGATACGTAAGCCGTTAAAGTCCTTTCTGATGCGGTCAAGCACGATGATATTGGGCGTGATAACCAGGAAGTTGCGCGCCAGATCCGAGTCCGGCTCATACAGCTTGTGAAAATAGCTCCAGGCCAAAAGCAGGCTCATTACCTTGGTCTTGCCCGTGCCGGTGGCCATCTTCACCACGAAACGTCGCCAGGTCTCGTCGAACATACCGGTAGAGACGGCGCCAGAACTATCGAAACGCATCAGGTCGTACTTGTCCTTTATGCCCACCACGTCATAAAGATAGACGATGGTCTCGACTGCCTCCCGCTGGGCGAAGTAATACTGGAATTGAGCCATGGTCCCGTCTGCCTGGAGCAGGAAATGCGGCGTGTTGAACCACCAGTTGAGCAGGCTCCGACTGGTTTCAGTGGCCTTTGCGTAACCCTTATCCCGCCACTGCTTCACCTGCTTACGCAGCTCCGGCACCAGCGGCGGCAGGAGTTTTTCAAAGCTCGATGCCCGTAGCGCCTCGTCCGCCGGAAACCAGCGGATTGCAGGGTCGAGAATGGCGTGTGGGGAATCGGGAAAATCAGGATGTAGTGCCATCAGCGTTTTCCTCCCACGTTGACCTCGATAATCTTCATCGTATCATTGCCGAAGATGTCCACTACCTTGACGGCGAGCTTGCGCCGCCCCGGCAGGCATTCGTGGAAGACGCTTTGTAGCTCCAGCGTACGATCCTTTTTGGTGCGGAAGGACTGCCACTCATTCTCGAAGATATAATCCCCGGTCCAGACTTCTTCCCACTCGCCGTTTTCGGCGTTCTTGACACGGATGATCTCCCGCTTGTTCTCAAAGTCGAAGTCCACCGACCAGTAATCGACCCAGTCGGTCCAGTGTTGAGTAAGAACTTCTCGGCTGACGATGCCGTTCTTGTCCTTGCTCACCTTCACAATCTGGCCTTTCTCCACCACGATTTTACTGCCCTTGTCTTTAAGGGCAGCCTCGGCGGCGGCTATGGAATCCTGGGAATAGAACACGGAGAAATCGGTCAACTGCACCGCCACGCTATTACCCTTCACAAGAGGCTTGACCTCCACAAAGGCCACATCGTGGAACACTACCTGGTTTTTCTCCACCGCCCGTTTATCGAAGACCTCGGCGGGGATATACTTGGGCACAATGTCGATGCCCTTGGCCCTGGCCTCGTCCAGCACATTTGGGAACAGCCCCATCTCAAACTCAAAGGCTAAAATGTCCACCTTGGTGATGTGCTTCTGGCGGCACTCCAGAATGACTTCTTCCACAAACAGGCGTGTCACCGGCAGGTTCACTGGCCCCACCGCTACCAAACGCCCGGCCTTCTTGCCATGAAAAGTGCGGAAGCCTTCGACCTTCTCAGCCCGGTAAGCCCGCAGGATCAATTCGAGAAACCCCTTCTCCTTCTCCTCCAGTTGCTTTTGCTTTTCTTCTTCCCGCAGGTTGGGGTTAACACCGATGTAATGCTGGCGTTCGTACTTACCAAGGTTGAGAATTTCAAAGGCGCGGTAGGGCTTGCCCTCCTTTTTTAGCAGACGTTGCACGCCAATCATGCGCTTACGGGTGGTATGGATGGCGAACTTGCCCAGGTCGGCGACGATCCACTTACGGCCTAATTTCTCCGCCACTGCCGCCATGGTTCCAGAACCGCCGAAGGGGTCGGCCACAAGGTCGTTTTCGTTGGAAGAGCATTTAATTATTCGCTCAGCTAAGTGATTGCGCATAAATAACTTGGTCAAGTATGTGAATTTTTATTGCTTAGAATTGTGTAGTTCCAATCGCCATGAAACCGTTTAGGCTTAATCTTGATTCCTCCGAACTCCTCGTCGGAGATTTTAATTCCGGTTTCGTA
>JAHJQK010000211.1 GCA_018819135.1 Pseudomonadota bacterium
ATGGGGTTTCTCTTTTTCAAATTTGGCCAGGGCCTCTTTGCCGTCTTTGGCAACAACCACTTTATAACCTTCTTCCGAAAGTTCTTCCTGGTAAAGGAGAATAAGGCTTTGGTCATCGTCAATGCAGAGTATTTTTTCCATAACTTTCTCCTTTCGGAAAAAAGAAACATACCTGGGGTAGAGCAACCTCCTTCATTACCTAAGGTGGGATGCACTCTCATTTTAATGAACCAATTATTTCTTGTTACCAAGAGCTTTGAACTATTTCTCTTCCATTTTTACAGCTACATCCAATGACTCTCTTTTTAGGGGAGTTGGAATATAGACCACATTTGCCTGGATTTTGCTCAATGATTTCTCTTTTACTGCAGTCATTGGAACAGTGACATCCAAAGAAGTTTCTGACTCCTTTCCTGGTTGAAGATCCCTCATGTATGTGGAAACTGTCACATTCTTCTCTCCAGTTTTGAAGGGAATAAGATTCCCTGAACCATCAAGATACTGAAAGGTTACTCCCTGGATTTCCAGAATATTTTTGGAAATGTTTTTGATTTTTATATTCCCCTTCAGATTAGGGGTGGTAGTCAGTTCTTTCGTGGATTTATCGATCGTTTTTATTATTTTCAAATCTGAGAGTTGAAGAGAAAATTGCTCGCCTTTGACTTCCTCTGCAGAGGGTGACAGCGCGATAGTTACCTCGTCGGTTTTAGCGGATTCTGCAACTTCAGCCTTCTTCTCGCACCCATTGAAAATCAAAACAAATATTAGACCCAATGCCGACAAAAGAAAAAATTTCTTTAACATGATGCGCCTCCTTTTATTAATAGTTTCGTAAAACCCTGAGAGCATTTTCCGGATTATTTGTCTTCTTCCGTAATCACATCCCTCGATTCCCTGCTATAACGATAGTCTTCAACCACCCCGTTTTTGATGAAAACTTCTAATCTTTGCCTTTCAAACCTGGGTAGCGTCCACCAATGAGTATATTCTTCTTTGTAATATTGATAAACGTACTTTTCCTCCCCCCCGGGTAATTTCTCGATTTTAGCAGGTTTCCCGAAGAGCTCAATAACCCTTGCTGCTTTTGTCTGGCCTTTGATTACCTCGCTCCTTTTGGCGAATTCTATCCTCTTACCTTCAATAATGGTAGGGCCACAGCTGAAGGTGAATACCAACAAAAGCGCTGAAATCAGAATAGCGAACTTCATCTTTTTCCTCCTTTCTCGAATTTACGGGTATTAGGGCCGATGCAGGGTCTCCCCTTTTCCGCCTTCATTGCATAGGATCGAAGGAATTAAGGGGAAAAGGGTGCCATCTGGGCTAAATCAGGAAGAGAAACATTTATTGCTTCAGAACAACTTCTTTCCCTTCCTCGCGAAATTTGTACGTTTGAACCACCCCGTCTTTGATGACGACCTCTAATTTTTGTTTATCAATCTTGTCTATTGTCCACCAATGCGCGTTTTCTCTCCTATAGAGATAAATATAATTCTCTTCCCCCGAAGGCAATTTTTCAACCTTATCGGGTTTTCCAAAAATCTCTTCCACTTTGGCCACTTTTGTCTGTCCCGCAATCAACTGGTCTAATTTCGTAGAATCAATTTTCCTTCCTTCAATCATCATCGGGGCGCAGCTAAAAGTGAATAACAATAGAACCATCAAAACCAGACCTGCGAATTTCATTTTTTCCTCCTTTCGCGCTGTTAGGGCCGTAAAAAACCTCTTCTTTCCATTAAATTAATTTGGACACAGATTTTCGCAGATATTCACAGATATTTATTTTTTTGTATTTAATATCTTAATATCCTGATAATCTGTGTTCATCCGTGTCCAAAAGCAATCTTTTATAATATCAAGTTATGATCAAGAAAGGCGTTTCTCGAGAAACACCACCTTCGCGGCTAACCCCGCTTAATTCATCAGGGAAGCATGAGCCATTTTTTTCCCATTGGACATTGGCCGCACAAAGATAGCCCTTTTTTAACTTTGTGATAAAAAAATTCATCCGTGAAAAAATTATTTAATTTTTTCTTCCGCCCAAATTTATAGCGCTGGAAGCAAGCTTTGGGAGAAATGATTAAATTCCCGGGCTGGTAGGGACAATGAATCATTTTCTGGTGGTTATCAGCCAGCCATTCCTCCACTAGCTTATGGCGATTATTCATGAGGCCCTCCTGGGATTGCTGGAGGCCATTCCCATCTGGAATCGCCAGTGATTCCTCCCCCCGCCTCAGGATGGAAAAACCACCTTTCCTTCAATAGGGTTACTTTTCAACCAATAAAAATTGTCAGGGGAAAAAGTAAAATCAGTCGTATGAACCTTATTTTTTTTCTCCCTTTTCGAGTTTATGGTTGCTCAGGTATTGCTGGAGGGCCTCCTCGACCTGCTGGGTCATCCCTTGAATTTCTTTTTTTTCGGAATACCACTTGTAGGAAAAATAGGCCCCGGCGAAAATAATCAAGATGGATAAGATAGCGGCCACCTCTTTTAGTGTCCTCCCAGGAATTGCAGGGGAAAAAAGCAGGCCTAAAAGGCCAATACTCAAGAAGATGGCGATTCCTAAAGCAAAGAAGAACCAAACAGTTTCATACACCATAGAATATCCTCCTCTTTATTAAACAGTCGGCCGACCTCCAGCCATCTTTACTCTTTTCCCTTCCCCTATTTTTTTTCCTCAAAGGAGACCATCTTTTGCATCAGTTTCCTTAATTCATCCAAATGAATGGGTTTTTCTAAATAAGCATCCGCCCCTCTTTCTAATGCCCGGCGATAAACCTCTTCGCTTCCAAAAGCTGTGATCACAATGATCAAGGATTGGGGTTGAAGCTTTTTCAGCCCGGGGAGAATGTCCATTCCGCTCAAGCCCGGCATCCTGATATCAGTTAGGATCAGGTCGAAATGCTCTTTAGCGAGCTTGCGAAAAGCCTCCGAGCCATCACCTACAGAATCCGCCTCATATCCTTCTTCCTCCTCGATAAAATCTTTTAATAAGGACCGCATCTCCGCATCATCTTCAATTACCAAAATTTTCTTCTTCCGTAGGGCCATTTTTACTATCCTTTAACAGAATTCCAAAGCAGAAGAAAAAGTGATTCTAATCCTTTTGGCACTTACGTATCGGCCCGAGATTCAATTAATTGGGACACAGATTTCCACGGATAAAGGCAGATAACTATTTTCTGCATTTTATATCCTGAAAATCTGTGTTCATCTGTGTCCAATAAGGAAATTCCTATACAATAAATTTATTTTCCCAAAACAGCCATTAATAGAATGAGCAATAGAGATACCAAGAGCCATAAAAAAATTATTAATGCTTTTCAATGAGTTAGCAGTGAAATGAAAATTAATGGAATTCACCTTTGAGGAAAAAAGGAACACCATGGGGCAAAATGGGGCAATAGATGTTAGGAAAGGAGCTTAGATTTCTTGGAGTTTGCGGTAAAGCGTTTTTCGATCGAGGCCTAAAATCTCAGCCGCTTTAGACTTATTCCCGCCGACTTCGCGCAAGATTTTGAGAATATATTCTTTCTCTAAGCGATCTATGGTGTATTGCTCGCGTAAACCTTTTTCGATTAAATTTTCGTCCCCATCATGGGTCATGGAGGAAGGTAAATCCTCCGGAAGGATGGTTTCATGCTGACTCAGCGTTATAGCTCTCTGAATGACATTTTCTAATTCTCTTATATTCCCGGGCCAGGAATAATTTAATAAAATTTTTAAGGCCTCCTCGGCAACTCCCGAAATTTCCTTTTTCATTTCTTTACCGATCCGGTTGATGAAGTTTTGGATGAGCAGGGGAATATCTTCCTTTCTTTCCCGAAGGGGGGGCAGTTCGATATCGATCACTTTTAAACGATAATATAAATCTTCCCGAAAACGCCCCTGCTGGATGAGCAATTTCATATCCCGGTTCGAGGCCGAGATGATGCGGGCATCAATGGGATAGGAACCCGTATCTCCCAGGGGCCGAACCTCTTTCTCTTCAATCACCCGCAGCAATTTGGCCTGGAGGGTGTAAGGCATCTCGGTGATCTCGTCCAGGAAGAGGGTCCCCCCATGAGCTTCGAAAATCAAGCCTTTCTTATCGGACTTGGCGTCGGTAAAAGCGCCCTTCTTGTAACCAAACAGCTCACTCTCCAGGAGGGTTTCGGGGATGGCCGCACAATTGACTGCGATGAGGGGCCCTTCCTTTCTGAGACCGTTATAATGAATCGCCTTGGCCACCAGCTCTTTTCCCGTCCCGCTTTCCCCGGTAATGAGGACATTGCTGGAGGTATCGCTGACCCTCCCGATTAGATCGTAGATCCTTTGCATGGGAAGGCTCTTGCCGATGAGTTGATGGAATTGATACCGGGACTCCACCTCCTTTTTCAGCCGGACGATCTCTCTCTTTAAAAAACGATTTTCCAGGGCTTTTGTAACGGTCAGGATCAGCTCGTCCGTTTGAAAGGGCTTGGTAATATAATCGTAGGCCCCCAGCTTCATGGCTTGGATGGCCGAGGCGATGGTTCCAAAGGCGGTAATGATGATCACGGGCGTCAGGGGGACTATCTTTTTTGCTTCTCCAAGAAGATCAAGGCCCTTCAATCCTTTCATCCGCAAGTCCGTGATCAGGATGTCGAACTCTTCTTTCTTGAGAATTTTGGATGCCTCCAGACTGTCCCCGGTAGTGGTGACGGAGAATCCCTCTCCTTGGAGAAGGTCTGAGAGGAAGGCGCACATCTCTAAATCGTCATCCACAATCAAAATTTTTTCTTTCACCCTAACCTTCTCCCTGAGCTTTTCGTTCTCCCTCTGTTCTTTCTTCTAAAAGAGTAGAGGCCATCGCCGGAAGATAAATTTTAAACAAAGACCCTTTCCCTATTTCACTCTCCACTTTGATCCATCCTTCATGGTCTTGAATGATGCCTTGAACAACGATTAAGCCTAATCCCGTTCCGGCATCTTTCGTTGTGAAAAACGGATTGAAGATGTTCTGAATGGTTTCTTTTTCCATGCCTATTCCGGTATCTTCCACGCCAACTTCCACGTATGGCTGCTGATCGATGCCCAGACCCTCCTTCGATATCCATTGGAATGAAGCCGAGAGCCGGAGGGTACCTCCATTGGGCATGGCCTGGAGGGCATTGAGGATAAGGTTCAAAAAAACTTGTTGCAATTGATCCGGATCTCCCATCACGAGGGGGAGATTTTCTTTGATATCCTTTACGATCTTCACCTTTTGTCTTTGAATCTGGTGTTCAATAAAATCAAGGGTGGTCTCTAAAAGGGTGCTTATCTTGAGAAGATTCTTCTCCGGCTTCTTTTTTCTGATAAACCCGAGAAGCTGTTGAATGATCTTGGTAATCCTGCCTGTTTGGAGGAGGATAAGGTCTAAATTTTTTTGAATCTCCTCCTTGTTCTCAAGCTTTCTCTGCATCAATTCTGCCCTTCCACTGATGATATTTAAAGGCGTCCCGATCTCATGAGCCAGCCCGGAAGCCAGCTGGCCAATCGTGGCCAATTTTTCAGATCGACGCAGACTCCGTTCCAACTCCAATTTTTTATCCGCTTCTTGGATAATTTTTTCTTGGGCTTCCTTTAAATCCTCCGCCATATGGTTGAAGGCTTGACCTAATTCGAATACTTCATCTCCTCTTGGGAGATCGATGCGGATATTCAAATGACCTTTGGCCATTTGATTTACCCCGTCCATCAGCGCAGAGACGGGCTGAGAAATCCATTTTTTTACGATAAAAAGGACTAAAAATACAGTCCCGCCAATCAGTACAAGGACGGTGATGAAAATGGTCCATTTGGCATTCTTAATGTCTTCCTCCATGAAAGTGGTGTTCTGAATGATGGAAACCCCGCCGATACTTTTCTTTTTCTTGTTTTTGAGGGGAAAAATGTATAAAAAAACCGGATTGCTTTTATAACTTCCAAATTTTTCTTGCAATTGATCCTCTTCGATGGATTTTTTTATCATATCGACAAAAGGCTCGACTCCTTCACTTAAATAACGAGAATGGAAAAGAAGGTTTTTCCCTTTGTGGTAGACAAGGACACCCAATATTTTTTCATCTTCCCCCAAGGCATCAATCAGTTCCTGAACATATTCCATCTCCCTGAGGAGAGAAATTTTTTCGAGTGAAATTTTCAAGGCTTGGCCGATACTTCGCACCTCGACCTTCATTTTGCGAATGAGGATATCCCGGCGGGTGTATATTTGCAAATATCCGTATCCGGAGAGGACGATGATGATGATCAGGGAAAGATATAGGGTCAGCCTGGTGCCCAGCTTCAATAAACTTTCTCCCCTAATAATTTTTAGAATATACTTTATCGATTAATTTCTTAAAAGTCAAAGCTCTTTGTGTGGCAAAATGCTACGCGATGAGGTTTTTTCCCCCAGATAAAATTACCGCAAATTTTATTAAACCATATAATCTATAACCTTTTTATAAAAATATTTGTGGCCCTTTCTTTGCAAAAATTATCAATTTTAGTTTAAAACTTTGCGGGAGTTTCCGGACAAAAATGGATTCCTGCAAAGTATTGGCAGGAATAAAGCTGGTGTGCTAAATTAGAATGGAAAATGATTTTGAAGTGAGTTCGGGAAATTTTTGCAAAAAAGAGGTTCCCGGATATTGCCCCAAAAATATCGCTCTTAAAGAGGAGTATAAATGAGAAGAAGAGGAAGTGGTATCCTTCTCCACTTGACATCTTTGCCTTCCCCCTTTGGCATTGGAGATATGGGACCTTGGGCATATCGTTTCATTGATTTTCTCGCCGAAACCCAACAGAGTTTTTGGCAAATCCTTCCTTTGAACCCAACCGAACCCATCCATTATCACTCTCCCTATCACAGTATTTCCGCCTTTGCTGGCAATCCGTTGCTTATCAGCCCTGTTTTTTTGCTCCAGGACGATTTGCTTCTCCAATCCGATCTGGAATCGGTTCCGGAATTCCCACTGGAAAGAGTCGACTATCAGCAGGTGCTTGATTACAAGGCGGGGCTTTGGTCCCGCGCTTTCGGGCGATTCCAAAGCAAAGGAATGAACGATGAATATGAGAGATTTTGTTTAGAACATTCTCCCTGGCTAGATAACTTTGCTCTCTTTACGGCTCTCAAAACTCACTTCGGTGGACAAGTTTGGAGTGAATGGCCCCAAGGCCTGCGGGATAGAGACGCCGAGGCCTTGCAAGCGGCGCGGAGAGATCTTGCTGACGCGGTGCAAATGACCAAGTTCCTGCAATTTGTTTTCTTCAAACAGTGGACCCTGCTTAAAAATCACTGCAATCAGAGTGGGATTCAAATCATTGGGGATATCCCCATTTACGTTGACTATGATAGTTCAGACTTGTGGGTTCACCCTGAACTCTTCAAGCTGGACGACAGCAAGAAGCCTTATGCTGCGGCTGGCGTGCCTCCCGATTATTTTAGCGCAACCGGCCAGCTCTGGGGTAACCCTCTTTATAGATGGGAGGAAATGAAAGCCAATGGATATACTTGGTGGATCCAGCGCATCGCCCACAATTTAAAACTGTTTGATTTGGTGAGGATTGATCATTTTCGAGGACTGGTGGCCTATTGGGAGGTACCGGCAACAGAAAGAACTGCCGTCCATGGCCAGTGGGTCGAGGCACCGGCCATGGATTTTTTCAAGCAGTTAGCGAAAAAGTTCCCCCATTTACCCATCATTGCCGAGGATCTTGGAACCATCACTCCCGATGTCCGGGAAGTTATGAATCATTTCGAGCTTACGGGTATGAAGGTCTTGCTTTTTGCTTTTGGCGACGACCTCTCTACGAATCCTTACCTCCCTCATAATCTTCCGAGAAATTGTGTAGCCTACACCGGAACTCATGATAATAATACGATCAAGGGGTGGTTCGAAAACGAGGCAAAACCAGAGGATAAAAAGAGGCTCTTTCGTTACTTAGGACGTGAAGTCCCTGGGGGGGAACTTCCCCAGGAACTCATCCGCTTGCTCATGATGTCGGTGGCGAATACCGTTATCTTTCCCTTGCAGGACATCCTCGGTTTGGGGGAGGAGGCGCGGATGAATTGCCCCTCCACTCAGGAGGGCAACTGGGAATGCCGTCTCTTGCCGGATTGGCCAACGCCCACTATAGTCGAAAGTCTCCGAGAGATGACCGAAATTTACGGGAGAAGCTGAATTAAACCTATGATCTTCCCGGCGGATTTAAATAATTCTTTACGGTGTTTTTTGCGAGCCGCGAAAACTTTTTTTGATTGGTAAGGATCCCCTGCTATGCTGACGAGGTATCTGACCAAGAAGCTTTTCTTCCCTTGGGGAAAAATATTATGAAGCGACGGGGCAGTGGCATCTTTCTTCACCTCACTTCTCTCCCTTCCCCTTTTGGTATAGGGGATATGGGGGTCTGGGCTTATAAATTTATAGATTTTCTTTCTGCGGCCAAACAGAGTTTCTGGCAGGTTCTTCCCCTGAACCCAACCAGTGAAGCAGGGGGCAACTCCCCTTACAGCAGCCCCTCAGCCTTTGCCGGGAATCCTCTCCTGGTCAGTCCTGAATTGTTAGCCCAAGAAGGGTTCTTGGGGCCATCCGAAGTTCAAAACCCTCCTCTATTTCCTAAGAAAAGAGTGGATTATAGAGCTTTGACCAAATACAAAAAAACCCTTTTCCTCGTTGCTTATAAAAAATTTAATGGGCGAGGGAAGAAAAGCTTTGCTTTCGAAAATTTCTGCAACGAGAACTCCTTTTGGCTGGAAGATTACGCTCTTTTTACGTCTTTAAAAAAATATTTTGGAGGAAAGGTTTGGAGTCAATGGCCAAGGGGAATAAGGGATAGAAAGGCAAATAAGATACGCCCTCTGCAAGAAAAACTTAGCGAGTGGATAGAAATGGAGAAATTCCTCCAGTTTCTTTTTGCTCAACAGTGGTTTTCCCTAAAAAAATATTGCCACCATAAAGGAATCCAGATCATTGGGGATATGCCGATCTACGTCAATTATGACAGCGCCGATGTCTGGGCCAATTCGGAGCTTTTCCAATTAGATGCCCAAAAGAAACCGCTCGTGGTCGCAGGCATTCCCCCTGATTATTTCAGTTCCACCGGACAACTCTGGGGGAATCCCATCTACCGTTGGGATGAGCTTAAAAAGGGGGGATATTCCTGGTGGGTTAGGCGGGTGGAACATAACCTGAAGCTTTTTGACATGGTTCGTTTAGACCATTTTAAGGGTTTTGTAGATTATTGTGAGGTTCCTGCCCGGAGCCGAACAGCGGTTGGCGGTTTATGGGTCAAGGGGCCACGGCAGGATTTTTTCAATGCTCTTCTGAAACACTTTCCCCATCTCCCCTTTATCGCCGAGGATCTGGGAGTGATCACAGCTGAGGTTCACGAATTGCGGGACCGCTTTGAATTCCCGGGCATGCGCGTCTTGCAATTTGCTTTTGGAACTGATCCACTGGCTGATCTTTATAAACCCATTCATTATATAAAGAATTGTGTGGCCTATACAGGAACCCATGACAATGATACCCTTGTCGGGTGGCTTCACGGCAGCAAGGGGCATTCCACTCGAACCCGAGATGAGATCCGCCTGGAGAAGGAAAATGTTCTCCGGTTTTTGGGGCGGAAAGGGGCGAGAAGAAATAATATCCATTGGGAAATTATTCGGCTCCTGATGATGTCTGTCGCCAATTTAACGATTTTTCCCATGCAGGATATTTTAGGTCTGGGAGAGGAGGCCAGGATGAATCGCCCCGCAACCGCTCATGGCAATTGGGAGTGGCGGCTGATGCCGGAACAATTAAAACCCTCGCTGGGCCAAAGACTTTTGCAAATGACCGAAATTTATGGCCGAGCCTGAAAGGGCCAAAACCACTGCTGAATTCGTTGCTATCCGCGGGTTCAAGAAATCGATTAAGAAGGGTTGGAGGAAAATGAAAAAAAGCGAAGGGAAGCAGTCAAGGCCAGTTCAAGACGGGAGGAGAGGGGTCATTATTGAAGGGGTGAAACCCGAAATCGATTGCGGACGTTTTCCTATTAAACGGGTGGCTGGCGAAAAAGTCATCGTTGAGGCCGATATTTTCACCGATGGCCATGATGCTCTCTCCTGTATTTTACTTCACCGCCGGGAGGAAGAATCGCAATGGACTGAGGTCCCCATGAAATTCCTGGCCAATGATCGCTGGCAAGGGTTCTTCGTAGTCACCACCATGGGTCGCTACCATTATACGATCCGAGCCTGGATCGATCGATTCCAATCCTGGCGCCGGGATTTGGCCAAAAAAGTGGAGGCCGGTCAGGAAATCAAGGTTGATCTCTTGATTGGCGCTGAGATCATTGAGAATGCCGGCAAAAAGGCTTCAGACGCAGACGCCCTAAAGCTCAAAGAATGGGCCCAAGCCTTACGGTCTCCCCAGAAGCTTTCCGCAGGCCTTCACCTTGCTTTGGAGGAAGACCTTGCGGCCATAATCGCCAAATATCCAGAGAACCAGGCCGCTACCCTTTATGACAAGGAGCTGGTGGTGGTGGTGGAGCGATCCCAAGCCCGCTTCAGCACCTGGTATGAAATGTTCCCCCGAGCTTGTGCACCCAGACCGGGTCAGCACGGCACTTTCAGGGACTGCCAAGCCCGCCTTCCTTATGTCGCGGCGATGGGGTTCGATGTTTTATACTTGCCGCCCATCCATCCCATCGGCCAACAAAACCGCAAAGGAAAAAATAATATCCCGGCAGGGAAGGAAGATGAAGTGGGAAGCCCCTGGGCAATCGGGTCCGCCGCAGGTGGACACAAGGCCATCCACCAGCGGTTGGGCACCTTGGAAGATTTTCAACAGCTCATAGGCAAAGCTAAGGATTACGGCATAGAAATCGCCATGGACATTGCTTTCCAATGCGCCCCGGATCATCCCTATACCAAGGAGCATCCCGAATGGTTCCGATGGCGCCCGGATGGAACTGTGCAATATGCGGAAAACCCTCCTAAAAAATACCAAGACATCATTCCTTTTGACTTTCATACGGCCCACTGGCGAGAACTCTGGGAGGAACTAAAAAGTGTGGTAACTTATTGGATTGAACAGGGCGTCCGCATCTTTCGCGTAGATAATCCCCACACCAAACCCTTTTGTTTTTGGGAGTGGCTCATCCAGGAGATCCAAAAAGATTATCCGGAGGTGATCTTTCTCGCTGAAGCCTTCACCCGACCGAAAGTGATGTACCATCTGGCCAAAGCGGGGTTCACCCAATCCTATACGTATTTTGCCTGGAGAAATACCAAGTGGGAGATCACCCAGTATTTTACAGAGCTGAACCAAACTGAGGTCAAGGAATATTTCCGCCCGAACTTGTGGCCGAATACCCCTGACATTCTCACGGAATATCTACAGATGGGAGGAAGGCCGGCTTTTATGACGCGGTTAATTCTGGCCGCGACCCTCGGCGCCAGTTATGGGATCTATGGGCCAGCCTTTGAACTTGGCGAGAACCACCCCCGCGAATTCGGAAGCGAAGAATACCTGGATTCCGAAAAATACGAGATCAAAAACTGGGATATCAAAAGACCAGACAGTTTGAAGGATTTTATCGCCCGCATCAACAAAATTCGGCGAGAGAATCCAGCCTTGCAGAGTAACTGGCACTTGAGCTTTCACCCCATAGACAACGATCAGCTCATTTGTTACAGCAAGCAGACCGAAGACCTATCCGATCTTGTGCTGGTGGTTGTAAACTTGGACCCCCATCACGTCCACGCAGGGTGGGTAGAGATTCCCCTGGCCACCCTGGGATTAGACCCGCGACAACCTTATCAGATGCATGATCTTTTAAGCGGTGCCCGTTATCTCTGGACCGGATCAAGGAATTATGTGGAGGTAGACCCGCGCATTGCTCCGGCCCATATTTTCCGCTTGCGGCGCCGCATACGCACGGAACGCGATTTCGATTACTTTATCTGAAACTAAAAAAGGCGATGCACCACAGAGGGCCCAGAGGAAAATTAAAATAAGGCCAAGAAATAAAATTATTCTATGGGTGCTCTGGGGTTTAAAAAATCGTTCAATGTAGGGTAGAGGAATTGGTGATGGCAACAAAAAAAAGAGAGCTTTTGGCGTTAGAAGATGATCCCCTTTGGTACAAAGACGCTATTATCTATGAAGTTCATGTAAAAACTTTCTCCGATAGCGATGGCGATGGGGTGGGAGATTTTAAGGGACTTACGGGCAAGCTTGATTACTTGCAAGATTTGGGGATTACAGCCATCTGGCTACTCCCCTTCTGCCAATCCCCCCTGAAGGACGATGGGTACGATATCTCCAGTTTTACCGAACTTCATCCTCCTTATGGGACGAGGAAAGATTTTAAGAATTTTCTGAGGGAAGCCCACCGGCGGGGCCTGCGGGTGATAACCGAGTTGGTCCTCAACCATACGTCGGATCAGCATCCCTGGTTCCAGCGGGCCCGGCGGGCCAAGCCCGGAAGCCACTGGCGTGACTTTTACGTTTGGAGCGAAACCCCGGACCGTTACCCAGAAGCCCGCATCATCTTCAAAGACTTCGAATCCTCAAACTGGGCTTGGGACCCGGTGGCCAAAGCTTATTACTGGCATCGTTTCTATTCCCACCAACCGGATTTGAACTATGACAATCCGCACGTGCAAAAAGCCATTTTTCGGGCCATCGATTTTTGGTTTGGCCTAGGGGTCGATGGGCTGCGGCTGGATGCCGTTCCCTACTTATACGAACGGGAAGGGACGAATTGCGAGAATTTACCGGAAACCTACGCTTTTCTGAAGAAATTGCGAGCCCATGTGGACAGCCAGTTCAAGAACCGAATGTTGCTGGCCGAAGCGAACCAGTGGCCCGAAGATGCTGCGGCCTATTTTGGGGAAGGAGATGAGTGCCACATGGCTTTTCATTTTCCCTTGATGCCCCGGATGTTCATGGCCCTGCATATGGAAGATCGCTTCCCCATCCTGGACATCCTGGACCAGACCCCCCCCATCCCCGCAACCAGCCAATGGGCGCTATTTTTGCGGAATCATGATGAGTTGACCCTGGAAATGGTCACGGATGAAGAACGCGACTATATGTACCGCGTATATGCTCAGAATCCCCAGATGCGTATCAATCTGGGAATCCGCCGGCGTCTGTCTCCTCTATTGGGCAACCATCGCCGGAGGATTGAACTCATGAATGGCCTGCTTTTTTCTATGCCGGGGACTCCCAACATCTATTATGGCGATGAAATCGGCATGGGCGATAATGTCTTCCTGGGTGACCGCAACGGCGTGCGCACCCCCATGCAATGGAGCGCCGACCGCAACGCCGGCTTTTCCCGGGCCAACCCCCAAAGCTTGTATCTGCCGATTACCATCGATCCCGAGTACCATTATGAAACCATGAACGTTGAGGCCCAACAGAACAACCCCCATTCGCTCTTATGGTGGATGAAGCGCCTCATAGCTCTTAGAAAAAGGTACAAAGCTTTCGGTCGGGGGACCATCGAATTCCTCCAGCCGGAAAACCGTAAAGTCCTTATCTTTCTTCGCCGTTACGAAGAGGAGTGCATCCTGGTGGTGGCCAACCTTTCCCGTTTTGTTCAATATTTAGAACTCGATCTATCTGCATTTAAAGGAATCGCCCCGGTGGAGATGTTCGGGCGGACGGCATTTCCCCCTATTGGTGAGCTTCCCTATTTTCTCACCCTGGGTCCGCATTCTTTCTACTGGTTCTCCCTGGAACCAAAGCCGGCCGCTCGGATTCGAGAAGAAGCCGTCGATCGGGTTTCTCAGCTGCCCATCCTTGCGGTGGCAGGCCGATGGGAGACGGTTCTGCGGGGGCGCAATAAAGCGGCCCTGGAAAGGATAATGCCTGCTTATATGAGGGCGTGCCGTTGGTTCGGGGGAAAGGCCCGTGGAATCAGGACGACGATGATTCGGGAGATGCTCCCGGTGATGGATGAAAGGACCCCGGCCTTTTTGACCCTGGTGCGGGTTGAGTATGGAGATGGGGATGCCGAAACCTACGCCCTTCCCTTGATGTATGCCACCGGAGACCGCGCTGAGGAAGTATTACGGGAATACCCCCAAGCCGCGATTGTTCGACTGCAGTTTAAAGATCGAGATGAAGAGGGGATCATCTTCGATGCGTTGGTAGATGAAGGCTTCGGTGAATCCCTGCTGGTGGGTATTGCCCGTCATCGGCGGAGGGAGGGGACCGAAGGCGAGCTGGTGGCCACCCGTACCCACAAGTTTAAACAAATCCGTGGCCTCACCGAAGAGCGTCTGAGCTCATCGATCATCAAAGCAGAACAGAGTAATACCTCCATTATATTCGGGGACCGGTTTATCCTAAAACTTTTTCGCCGCCTTCACCCGGGGTTAAATCCCGACTTGGAAATCGGACGTTTCCTCACCGAAAAGGGATTCGGCCACATCCCTCCAGTGGCCGGAGCCATCGAATACCGCCGGGGGAGAGAGGAGCCGATGACCCTGGCCATCCTGCATGAATTTGTCTCCAATGAAGGAGATGCGTGGAAATATACCCTGGATGTATTAACCCGCTTCTTTGAACATGCTGTGGCGCAGCCGGCCAAAATGGAAGCCTTGCTTTATCCCCAGGCCCCCTTGTTGGAATTAACGGAACAAGACCCACCCGCTGCCGTTTCCGAAATCATCGGTCCTTACCTGGAATCAGCGCGGTTGCTCGGCCAGCGCACCGGAGAGATGCACGTTTTTCTGGCTTCCGCCTCGAATCGACCCGACTTTACTCCCGAGCCCTTCTCCAAACTCTACCAGCGGTCCCTTTACCAGTCCATGCGGAACCTGAACGGGCAGGTCTTTCAGCTGCTGCAGCAAAGGATCAAGGATTTACCGGAATCCGTGCGCCCGGAGGCGCAACGGGTTCTGGACCAACAAGCCAGAATTCTTGAGCGTTTCCGCTCGATTATCGATCTTAAGATCACCGCCATGCGCATCCGCTGCCACGGCGATTACCATTTAGGGCAGGTGCTTTACACGGGGAAAGACTTCATTATCATTGACTTCGAAGGGGAGCCGGCCCGTCCCCTGAGCGAACGACGGATCAAGAGATCGCCCCTGCGGGACGTTGCCGGGATGCTCCGCTCGTTCCATTATGCCGCCAGTTCAGTCTTCTTCTCGCAAAGAGATAGCGGGCTGATCCGGCCTGAAGATCACTCCTTTCTCGAGTCCTCAGCCCAGTTCTGGCGACTTTGGGTCTCGGCAGTTTTTATGAAGGCCTACCTGCAAGCGGCGGCGGCGGGAAACTTCATCCCCAAAACTAAGAAAGAACTCCAGATACTCCTGGACATCTACCTGCTGGAGAAGGCAGTCTATGAGCTGGGCTACGAGCTCAACAACCGGCCTGGCTGGGCCACAATTCCTCTACAGGGCATCCAGCAACTGCTGAAAACATAGGGTCAGGCTTCCGAGAAAGCTACCCTAAAAGGTAAAGGAGGTTTCATGAAGAAGGAATTGGAGGATAAGGGAAAAATATCCATGCTTTACCATATCTCCCTGCTGACGGATGATGATCTTTTTCTATTCAATGAAGGGAGCCATTTCCGCCTGTACGAGAAGCTGGGAGCGCACCCCTTGAGTAAAGAGGGCCTGAGGGGCATTTATTTCGCCGTATGGGCCCCTGATGCCGCGCAAGTTTTCGTCATGGGAGACTTCAACGGATGGGACAAGTCGAGTCACCCTCTAAGGACAAAGGGGCGGTCGGGAATCTGGGAAGGGTTTATCCCGGGGGTGGAAAAGGGCATCTCCTACAAGTATCATATCCACTCCCGGTATAAAGGGTACCGGGTGGACAAAACGGACCCCTTTTCCTTTTATAATGAAGTGCCACCTAAGACCGCTTCCGTGGTGTGGGATCTGGATTATGCCTGGGACGACAAAGAATGGAGGATGAAAAAATCCGGCCATAATGCTCCCAGCGCGCCCATGGCCGTGTATGAAATACATTTGGGTTCCTGGATGAGAGCTCCAGAAGAAAATTTTCATCCGTTAACCTACCGGGAGATTGCTCCCAGGCTAGCCGAGTATGTCCAAAGCATGGGCTTTACTCATGTGGAGTTTCTGCCGCTCATGGAGCACCCTTTCTACGGCTCCTGGGGTTACCAGAGCACAGGTTATTTTGCCCCCACCAGCCGCTACGGTACCCCTCAGGATTTTATGTATTTAATCGACCGCTTGCATCAGGAGGGCGTTGGCGTAATCCTGGATTGGGTCCCTTCGCATTTTCCGAATGATGAACATGGGCTGGGGTTTTTCGACGGAACCCACCTCTTCGAGCATGCCGATCCTCAAAAAGGAATTCACCGGGATTGGGATACCTTCATCTTCAATTACGGGCGTAACGAAATACGCAGTTTTCTCATAAGCAGCGCCCTCTTCTGGTTGCAGGTCTACCACGCCGACGGTCTGCGGGTGGATGCCGTGGCCTCCATGCTTTACTTAGATTATTCCCGCAAGGAAGGAGAATGGATTCCTAATCAGTTCGGGGGCCGGGAGAACTTAGAAGCGATCTCCTTTCTGCGCCGCTTCAATGAGGAGGTCTACAGGAACTGCCCGGACGTTCAGACCACCGCCGAAGAGTCAACTTCCTGGCCCATGGTCTCCCGCCCTACCTACGTTGGGGGGCTGGGGTTCGGAGCAAAATGGGATATGGGTTGGATGCACGACACTTTGAAGTATATGTCCAGGGATCCCATCCATAGGAAATACCATCATCATTTGCTTACCTTTCGGCTGTTGTATGCCTTCCATGAAAATTTTATCCTTCCGCTTTCACACGATGAAGTCGTTCATGGGAAAGGGTCCCTTCTGGGAAAGATGCCCGGTGATGATTGGCAAAAATTTGCCAACCTGCGGCTGCTTTACGGCTATATGTATGCCCAACCGGCAAAGAAGTTGATCTTTATGGGCGGAGAAATCGGGCAATGGCGGGAATGGAACCACGAAGAGAGCCTGGACTGGCACCTGCTTAACTACGAACCTCACCTCGGTCTTCAGAGGTGGGTGCAGGATCTGAATCGGCTCTACCGAGGGGAAACCGCTCTCCACGAGATGGACTTTGAACCCGCCGGCTTCGAATGGGTTGATTGCAATGACCACGAGGGTAGTTCCATCAGCCTGATTCGCAAGGGACGCTCGGCAGATAATTTACTCCTGATTGTCTGCAACTTCACCCCCGTGCCGCGCTTCAACTACCGGGTGGGTGCACCTCGGAGAGGGTTTTGGAAAGAAGTCCTCAACAGTGACGCCAGGGAATACGGCGGTAGCGGCCAGGGAAACATGGGCGGTGTGGAGGCGGCTCCGGTTTCCCTCCACGGTCGACCTTACATGCTCAACATAACCCTGCCGCCGTTGGCCGCTGTCTTTTTCAAGAGTGAGGGGAGTGCATTGTGAAGCTGGAAATCCCCCTCGGCGCTACCTACCTTGGTGAGGGCCGCTGCCAATTCTGCGTTTGGGCGCCCCAGATGCAAAGAGTCGAAGTGCGCATCGTTTCTCCCAAGGAACGGGTCCTTTCTTTAAGGCAGGATAAAGGATACCATCAGGCATCCGTGGAAAAGGTTGAACCGGGGAGCCTGTATTTTTACCGCCTCGATGGTCAGAAAGAACGCCCTGACCCAGCCTCACGTTTCCAGCCCCAAGACGTCCATGGCCCCTCCCAGGTGGTCGATCCTGATTTCCCCTGGCAAGACAAATCCTGGTTGGGACTCCCCCTCCAAGACTACATCCTTTATGAGCTTCATGTGGGCACTTTCACCCCTGCGGGAACCTTGGAAGCGATCATTGCCCATCTGAATGAGTTGCAAGACCTGGGGATTACCGCCGTGGAGCTTATGCCTGTGGCCCAGTTTCCGGGAAATCGGAACTGGGGATACGATGGTGTCTTTCCCTTCGCTGTCCAGAACTCTTATGGAGGGCCGGCCGGTTTGAAAAAACTGGTCAACGCCTGTCATCAGCAGGGTCTGGCTGTAGTCCTCGATGTGGTCTACAACCACCTCGGGCCCGAAGGAAACTACCTGCGCGATTTCGGACCCTATTTCACGGATCGTTACCAGACCCCCTGGGGTCAGGCCATCAACTTCGACGGGCCGCATAGCAATGAGGTCCGCCGCTTTTTTATTGAAAATGCCCTGTATTGGATCCGAGAGTTCCATATCGATGCCTTGCGGCTCGATGCCCTGCATGCTATTTTTGATTCTTCCGCCCAGCCGTTTCTTCAGGAGCTGGCCACTCATGTCCATATGGAAGGGAAACGGATGGATCGGCGGGTATATCTCTTCGCCGAGAGTGATCGGAACGATAGCCGTTTTATCCGGATTCCAGACCGGGAAGGTTATGGGCTCGATGTCCATTGGAACGATGATTTTCATCACGCTCTGCACACCTTACTGACGGGGGAACACGCCGGGTATTATCTGGATTTCGGGAGTCTCCAAGACTTAGCGAAGGCCTACGAGGAGGGTTTTATATACTCCGGCCAGCATTCCCCCTACCGCCAGCGCCGCCATGGTTCCTCTTCCCATGACCTTCCTGCCTATCGATTTGTCGTCTTCGCCCAAAATCACGACCAGGTGGGAAACCGCATGCTCGGCGAGCGCCTGAGTACTCTTGTCCCCTTGGCGGGGCTCAAACTGGCTGCAGGCGCCATTATCCTTTCGCCTTTCATCCCTTTGCTGTTCATGGGGGAGGAATACGGGGAGAGGGCGCCGTTCCTTTATTTCATCAGCCACTCCGACCCGGCATTGGTGGAAGCGGTACGGCGGGGGCGAAAGGAAGAATTTTCTGGGTTTGCCTGGCAAGGAGAACTCGCGGACCCACAGGATGAAGCGACTTTCCTGGCTTCTAAGCTGCAACAAGGGTTGCGCTCCCAAGGACATCATCAAATGCTGCGGGAGTTTTATAAGGAGTTGATTCGCCTGCGCCGGACACTTCCCGCCTTGGCCTTTTTAAGTAAAGAGCAGATGGAAATCTTAAGCTGGGAGCGGGAAAAGATTCTCCTGCTGCGGCGTTGGCAAGAAGAAGATGAGGTCTTTATGGTCTTTAACTTCGGCAATTTACAGATAAGGGTTGATTTACCTGTGCCGGCAGGGCCTTGGCGAAAATTATTTGACTCCGAGGATGATCGATGGTATGGAAGCGGGAGTTCGATTCCCGGGCAGCTTCAATCTACGGGGAGGATCAACATGACTCTGCACCCGCAGGCTTTTGCTTTATTCACCCGGGTCAAGGGGGTTTAAGTGGAACGATACCTTTGCATCCATGGTCATTTTTACCAGCCGCCGCGGGAGAATGCCTGGCTGGAAGCAGTAGAGCTTCAGGATTCGGCTTACCCTTACCATGATTGGAATGAGAGGATCACGGGAGAGTGCTATATCCCTAATGCCACCGCGCGGATCCTGGACGGAGAAGGGCGGATCATCAAAATCACCAATAATTATTCCAAAATCAGTTTCAACTTCGGGCCCACGCTCCTGGCCTGGTTGAAAGAAAAAGCGCCGGAGGCATATCAGGCCATCCTGGAAGCTGATAAGGAAAGCCAAAAAAATTTTTCAGGTCACGGCTCGGCGTTGGCTCAGGCCTATAATCACATGATTCTGCCTTTGGCCAACTGGCGGGATAAATACACTCAGGTACTCTGGGGAATCCGCGACTTTGAGCACCGTTTCGGAAGGCCCCCCGAGGGAATGTGGCTCCCGGAGGCTGCGGTCGACTTGGACACTCTCGATATCCTCGCGAATTTGGGAATTCGCTTCACCATCCTTTCTCCCCACCAGGCCCAGCGGGTACGCCGGATCAAGGGTCGGGCCTGGCATGAAGTTTCCGGGGGGCGCATCGACCCTTCCCGAGCCTATGAACTCCGTCTTCCTTCGCGCCAGAAGATCAACCTGTTCTTTTATGACGGACCCGTCTCTCAAGCCGTCGCTTTTGAGCACCTGCTCGTCAATGGAGAGCATTTTGCCGGTCAGCTGACCGGCGCTTTCTCGGATACCCGCACCTGGCCCCAATTGGTGCACATCGCGACCGACGGGGAAACCTACGGCCATCACCAGCGCCATGGCGAAATGGCCCTGGCCTATGCCCTGCAACACATTGAGTCCAGCAACTTGGCCCGGCTTACCAACTACGGGGAGTTCCTGGAGAAAAACCCCCCCACGCATGAAGTAGAAATCTTTGAAAACAGCTCCTGGAGCTGTTTTCACGGCGTTGAACGGTGGTGGAATAATTGCGGGTGCAACAGCGGGATGAACCCGGGATGGAATCAGGGTTGGCGGACTCCGCTGCGGGAAGCCCTGGACTGGCTCCGGGATACTTTAGCCCCGCTGTATAAAGAGAACGGGCAGAAGTTCTTAAAAGATCCCTGGGAAGCGAGGGATGAGTATATTGGCATCATCCTCGATCGCTCGCCGGAAAATATTGACCGCTTCCTGCGCCAGCATGCTCTCCGGGAGCTGAATCCAGTTGAGAAAATTACGGTTCATAAGCTACTGGAACTTCAACGCCATACTCTGCTGATGTTTACCAGCTGCGGCTGGTTCTTTGATGAACTCTCCGGGATCGAAACGATCCAAGTTATCCAATATGCCGGTCGAGCCCTGCAACTGGCGGATGAACTTTTCGGTGACCACCTTGAAGCCCAATTCCTCGAGCGCTTGGAGCGAGCGAAGAGTAATATCCCCGAACACCGCGATGGCCGCCACATATACGAAAAATTCGTAAAACCTGCTATAGTTGACCTGGAAAAAGTCGGAGGGCACTATGCCATTCGCTCGTTGTTCGAACCGTACCCCGAGCATGACCGGATCTTCTGTTATGAAGTCGACCGGGAAGATTACCAGAGCTCGGAAACGGGAAAGATGAGGCTGGCCGTAGGCCGGGCGCGGTTC
>JAHJQK010000212.1 GCA_018819135.1 Pseudomonadota bacterium
GAGAGAAGGATGGATTTTCCTGGTTGATTTGAAAAAATTACGCATCTCCATATCTTCTTCGCCCATATTGCTTTCCCGATCCATCGCTTCCACCTCCTCTCTTTTGGAAATAAAAAAGCCCCTTCTTGGTTGATAAGAAGGGGCTTGGGTTTGTCCAATCCTATCTTATCTTCCAAGGTATCGCTACCCTGCTGGAGTTAGCACCAGCATCCCGCTTTAAGCGGGACCGGTTGCTGTGGTTTCTTCGGGCCAGTCCCTCCACCACTCTGGATAAGACGTTTATATTTTATCTGAACTCGATAATCCTTGTCAAGAAAATATTTTCTCTCCCGGCTTATATGAAATACATGAAGCGGTGATCCAGCTGCTTCTCGATGCCCATCGCTTTAGCCATTTGGCACATTTTTTCCACCGAAATGGAATCAAAATACTTAGCCAGGAGTTTTCCGGCCTCCTGCCAGACCACTTGGGCCACGCAATTGGATTCCCTTCGGCATTTTTTCCTGCCCTTGGCGGGCCGGACGCAGAATACCGGGTCCATCGATTCTTCTACCGCCCGGATTACTTCGCTGACGGCAATTTTTTCCGGCTGGCGCGACAGGTAATATCCCCCTTTCGGCCCGCGGATACTTTTCACAATGCCCGCCCGTTTTAATCTTTGAAAAATCTGTTCCAAGTACCGGGGAGTAATTTCCTGACGCTTGGAGATCTCTTTGATCTGGGTGGGTAATCCTCCGGAATGATAGGCAATATCAAAAATCGCCCGGACTCCATACCGACTTTTGGTTGATAATCTCATAATTCCCTCCTGTCGATATGGCTTTTTTATATAAAACTTTATCAAAAATGTCAAGATAAAAACTTTTTATTCAACGACCTTATATCCCGCATCCTCGACGGCTTTGCGGATTTTTTCCGGCGCAACGTTCTGCGGATTTTCGAAGGTAGCTTCCCCCTGCACTAAATCTATCCGTAGGTTCTTAAGACCGGGAATCGAGTTTAATGCTTTGGTAACAGACATCACACAATGCTGGCAAGTCATTCCTTGAATCTTAACTTTTTCCATTGCCTTCCTCCTTATGAAGAAATTAATCTGCCACAATGGTTGATGGCTTCGTAAAAAGTCTGAAAAGGCGTTTTTCTGTCATTCCGGCGGAAGCCGGAATCCAGAAGTGAATGAAAATCCTGGATTCCGGGTCGCGTTTTTCTTGCCCGGAATGACGATTTCCTCTTGCTTCCGAGAGTTTTGCAAAAGGATCAACTGTATAGAAAATTCCTTTTTGGATTCGGATTCACCCTGTTAGATGTTTACTATCTAACGGGGTAAACACAAATTATCAGGATAAATAAAAAGAAAATAATTATCTGCGATTATCTGCGCAAATCTGCGTCCGATTAAATTAAAAATCATTTTCCCGCCCGAGAATCATGCGACCCTCCCATCGGAGGCCGGAACCTTCTCAACCTCAAAGCATTAGACACAACCGTCACGGAAGAAAGCCCCATGGCGGCCGCAGCAAAGATCGGGTTCAAAAGAATGCCGAAGAAAGGAAAGAGAACTCCGGCGGCTACCGGGATCAAGATGGAATTGTAGGCAAAAGCCCAGAAGAGGTTCTGCTTGATATTTCTGAGAGTAGCTCTGCTGAGGGCGATGGCCGTCACCACTCCCCGCAGGTCGCCGCTGATCAAGGTAATGTCCGCAGATTCCATGGCCACGTCCGTTCCGGTTCCGATAGCCATCCCTACATCCGCCTGGGCCAACGCCGGAGCGTCGTTGATGCCATCTCCTACCATGGCTACTTTCTTTCCTTCTGCTTGAAGTTTCTTCACCTCGCTTGCCTTCCCTTCTGGTAGAACTTCAGCCAGGACCCTATCAATTCCGATCTGCCTGCCGATGGCCTCGGCCGTCCTCCAGTTATCTCCGGTAATCATAATTACTTCTATCCCCATCTTGTGGAGAGCCCCCACAGCTTCCTGGGAATTTTCTTTCAGGGTGTCGGCCACGGCAATGACGCCAGCCGGGTTTTGGTCGATGGCCACAAACATAGGGGTCTTTCCCTGCTGGGAGAGCTCCTCGGCCTTCCCTCCGAGCGTCCCTAAAGATATCCCTCGATCGTTCATTAATTTGGCATTCCCCATCAGGACCGACTTGCTATCGATTGTGGCCTCAATTCCATGACCGGCAATAGCCTGAAAATCCTTGGGATCGATCAAAGGGATATTCTTTTCTTTGGCCCTGTTGACAATGGCTTCTCCAAGAGGATGTTCCGAACCCTTTTCTGCTGAGGCGGCATAGCGCAAGATTTCCTCTTCCCTCTGACCGTTAAACGGAACAATATCCGTAATCGAGGGTTGGCCTTTGGTCAGCGTTCCTGTCTTATCCATCACAACGGCGGTGAGCTTATGGGCGGTTTCCAGCGCTTCTCCTCCCCGAATCAAAACCCCATTTTCAGCCCCTTTGCCGGTTCCCACCATGATGGAGGTGGGGGTTGCCAGACCCAATGCGCAGGGACAGGCGATGATCAGGACCGCCACGAAGTTGAGCAAAGCATAAGTCAGAGCCGGGGTGGGCCCCCAAAAATACCAGACGATGAAGGTGATCACCGCAATCCCGATCACAGCCGGCACGAAGTAGCCGGCAATGACATCCACCATGCGGGCGATGGGGGGTTTGGAACCCTGGGCTTCTTCGACCATTTTAATGATCTGAGACAGCATAGTATCTTTACCCACCTTGGCAGCTGTAAACTTGAAGGTTCCGGTCTTGTTGATGGTGGCCCCGATTACTCTATCTCCAGGATTCTTTTCTACCGGGATGGATTCCCCGGTGACCATCGATTCATCCACCGAGGAACGCCCTTCCCTGACAACCCCATCTACCGGAATTTTCTCTCCTGGCCTTACCATTACCAGATCGTCTACGGCCACTTCCTCCACCGGGATATCTAATTCTTGCCCATCCCTTAGGACTCGAGCCGTTTTGGCCTGGAGCCCGATCAGCTTCTTAATGGCTTCAGAGGTCTGCCCCTTGGCCCTGGCCTCCAAAAGCCTACCCAATAAAATGAGCACAATGATGGCGCCCGCTGTGTCGAAATAGACCTCCGCCATCAACCCTTCAGCCGCAAAAAGATCGGGGAAGAAAGTGGCCAGCACACTATACAGATAGGCCGCGGAAGTACCTACAGCAATAAGGGTGTTCATGTCCGCCGACCGGTGTTTCAACGTCTTCCACGCCCCTGAATAGAATTGCCGTCCCACCCAGAACTGGATGGGGGTCTGGAAGAGGAGCTGCAAGTAAAAATTAAACTCCCGACTCAGATTATAGAGGTAAGAAAGCCCCAACATTTTCCAGTAGGCCAGAACGAAAATTGGAATAACCAAGATCACGCCCGTTATAAATTTTTTCTGTAATTTCTTGTACTCGGCCTCCCGGGCAGCTTTTTCTCGATCGGCAACATCTTCTTTACCCCCGGTCTCCACCTGGAGAACTTCATAACCCGCTTTTTTTACAGCCCGGCGGAAATCCTCTATGGAAACAACACCGGGAATGTATTGGACAGTGGCCCTCTCCGTAGCAAAATTGACGTTAGCCCGCACCACCCCCTCCAGTCCATTCAGGGCGTTTTCCACCTTTTTCACGCAGGAGGCGCAGGACATCCCAGTGATGGGAAGCTCAACCTTTTTGAAAC
>JAHJQK010000213.1 GCA_018819135.1 Pseudomonadota bacterium
CTTGGGTATGGGAAAACTCCCGTCCTGCACGCGGCTTTCTGGAACCATGGCCTGACACCTCCCCATGTTTTTCTAAAACATGTAGCATAGTCAGGCATTGATGTCAACCATATAATTCATTATGTATCGTTGTAGGGTTAAGTTTCGAAAATTATTTAATTAAACCTTGATTCTGCCTCCACAATGGCTATGAAAAAATGGTCATAAATCTGAAATTTTCAGCAATCTATATTTTTTTCAAATTATTCCTATAAGTTATAGTATCCTGTTACGTTTTACAAAAATTATTCGGCATAAAAAATTTAAATTTATGGAGCCTGCCAATTTTTATTATCTCTTTTCGAAAGCAAGATTGACACATTCCATTAAAAAGCGTACATTTCTGGATAAAATGGGGAACCCCAACGGCCACCTATACTGTTATGATTGTCGAATACAGCGGATGAGAAAGGAATATTCTACTTCGGTTTTGAGCATCACACAGATCTATGAAGACCGTTAAGGCGAACATTAAACCCGCTCTTCTCACCTGGGCTCGCGAAAGCCTCGGCTTCAGCCTGGCTGATGCTGCCAAGAGGCTTGACGTGACCGAGGACCGTCTAAGGTCCTGGGAGTTTGGTGAAGACCGCCCCACAATAAACCAACTGCGTAAAATGACCGAGGTCTACAAACGACCGCTCGCCGTTTTCTTCTTGCCCGAGCCTCCTAAGGGCTTTCAGGTCATGAAGGATTTTCGACGTATGCCCGGGACTATCGCGGGCCTATACTCTCCACAATTACTCTTGGAAATCCGTCGCGCTCAGGAGAGGCGTCAACTCGCTCTCGACCTCCTCGCTGAGATTGATGAGGAACCGAAGCCCTTCACTCTAAACACAGAGCTTACTGATGATCCGGAGCAGGTCGGTGTGCTGATTCGGAAAGCCTTAGGCATCCTGTATGAGCATCAGGTTTCCTGGCGCGATGAGCGTGTTGGTTTCAACAATTGGCGAAGCGCGATTGAGGCTGTTGGTGTTCTCGTTTTCCAGGCCACGCGTGTAGAAGTCGGCGAAATGCGAAGTTTCTGCCTCGCCGAACCAGAGCAACCTGTGATTATTGTCAATCGTAAGGATTTCCCATCCGCCCGGACGTTCAGCCTTCTTCACGAGTTCGTACACCTCATGCTTCGACTCAGCGGCCTGTGTGACATCGAGGAAGGCGATGATCGTCCGCCCGAAGAGCAGAAAGTGGAGATTTTCTGTAATCGCGTAGCCGCAGCCGCATTGATGCCTCGTGATCGTATCCTTTCAGAAGACCTTGTCATTGCGCATGGAGTGCGGCGAACTGCATGGACAGTGGACGAAATTCAAGAACTCGCCAAACGCTATAGCGTTAGCCGCGAATCCCTCGTACGGCGCCTCCTCACCCTTGGCCGCACGACTGATGAATTCTATAAGAAGATACGTGCCGACCTTTTGGCGGAAATTCAAATGTTGAAGGAGCGGAAAAAGCAGCAGGTTGAAGAACTTGAATATAGAAAAAATCCTCCTCGGGAGGCTATTAGCGATCTCGGCCGCTCTTTTGTGGGCCTGGTCATGATGAACTACTACCAGGACCGTCTGACCTTAAGCGAAGTTTCTGAGCATCTCGGGGTTCGCGTCCGTCACGTTCCCAGAATCCAGGAATTCATGGGGGCGTGAGCATATGGTCATACCGCTTTATAGCATCGACTCAAGCTCTCTAATTCACGGGTGGCGGGAGGTATACTTCCCCGAGAATTTTGAAGGATTCTGGAAAGAGCTCGGCCAGCTTGCCGATAATGGAGTGCTTTTCGCATCGAAAGAGGTTCTTCGTGAGATCAAGCGCAAAGATGAAAGCCTCTACCAATGGTGTGGTGAACATGGAAGTATGTTTATCGAGCTTGATGAGACTCAAATGGGGAATCTCTCAAATTTGATGGCAAAATATCCCCGTTTTGTCGATACAAGGACAGGGCGTAATGCCGCCGATCCGGTGGTGATTGCACTTGCAATGAGTTACAGCCCGCCGCTTACTGTTATTACCCAGGAAGGGCTTGGTGGAACAAACGAGAAGCCCAAGATTCCTTTCGTTTGTGCGCGGGAGGATGTTCCTTGCATGAATCTCGCTCAACTCGTCCGAAAGGAAGGTTGGAGATTCCGGAGCTGAAGGCTGGTTTTTGGACCGTCCACAATCCTTAAAAAGTAGGGGGTTATATAGCTTAAGTTAAAAAGACCTCATTTCTCATGGATAGAAATGGGGTCTTTTGTTAAGGATAACAGAAAATTTAATTAAACACCCGGGTGATTGATTCAACCTCAAACTCAGGGTATTTAAGGTGTTACATGGCCGTAGGTAACAACAACCAGATTGAAAAGCGACTTTGGGATGCTGCCGACGAAATGCGGGCAAATTCAAAGCTCAAATCTTCAGAATATTCGATCCCCGTTCTCGGACTTATCTTCCTTCGCTATGCAGACCAAAAGTTTGCCGCCGCCCAGAAGGAATTGGAAGGCAAAGGAACAGGCCGCCGACAGATCGGGAAGTCCGACTATCAGGCAAAGGGTGTTCTCTACCTTCCCGAAAGCGCCCGCTTCCAGAAACTCCTTCAGAAACCCGAGGGAGCAAATATCGGGCAGGCTATCAACGACGCCATGCGGGCCATCGAAGGGGAGAATCCTGATCTCAAGGATGTCCTGCCCAAGACCTACAACCGGCTGGAAAACTCCTCCTTGGTGGAACTCCTGAAGATCATGGCCTCCATTCCAATGGACATCGAAGGAGATGCCTTTGGGAAGATCTATGAATACTTCCTCGGCAAGTTCGCCATGGCCGAGGGTCAGAAGGGAGGTGAGTTCTTCACCCCGACGTCAATGGTCAAACTCATTGTGGAGATATTAGAACCATTTCATGGCCGCATTTGCGACCTTGCCAGCGGGTCGGGCGGTATGTTTGTCCAAAGCGCCCGGTTTGTGGAGGAACACAAGAAAAATCCTTCGGCAGAGATCAGCATTTACGGCCAGGAACGGGTAGCAGAAACTGTTAAGCTCTGCAAGATGAACCTTGCCGTTCACGGGCTGGCTGGGGACATCCGGCAGGGGAATACCTATTACGAAGATCTGCATAACAGCCCCGGCAAGTTCGACTTTTTCCTCGCCAATCCTCCGTTCAATGTTGACCGAGTGGATAAAGACCGCCTCAAAGACGATCCTCGCTTCCCTTTTGGCCTGCCCAAGGTCGATAACGCTAATTACCTCTGGATACAGATTTTTTACAGCGCCTTAAACAATAAAGGCCGGGCTGGGTTTGTAATGGCCAACTCGGCGGCGGACGCCCGGGCCTCGGAAATGGAAATCCGCAAGAAACTCATCGAAGACCGGTCGGTTGACGTGATGGTGGCTGTTGGGCCGAATATGTTCTACACCGTCACCCTGCCATGTATGCTCTGGTTCCTCGACAGGGGGAAAAAAGGGACGGACAGACAGGACAAGGTGTTGTTCCTTGATGCCCGACACATTTTCCGACAGATCGACCGTGCCCATCGGGACTTCACACCTGACCAGATCGAGTTCTTGGCGAACATCGTGCGACTTTACCGAGGGGAGAAGCCAGAAAACCAACATGGAAGCGCCAAGATGATGGCCGAAAAGTTCCCGAAGGGGAAGTTTGCGGATGTCCCCGGCCTCTGTAAGCTCGCCACGATCAAAGAAATTGAAGCTCAGGGGTGGAGCTTAAACCCGGGTCGGTATGTTGGTGTTGCTGAAGGGGAGGCAGACGACTTTGACTTTAAGGAGCGATTGGAGGAATTGAACGAGGAACTGGAGGTTCTGAACGTTGAGGCAAGAGAGTTAGAGGAACGAATATCCTCCAACATACAAAAAGTCCTCGAAGGGTAGTGGAATGTCTGTTGAGTTCGAGAAAGTCAGAATTGGTGATCTGGGAAAAGTGGTGACAGGGAAAACTCCCCCAACTGCGAGGGAGGAATACTTTGGCGCTGATTATCCCTTCATTACACCAACTGATATTGATGGAAGCAAGCGTCATGTTGAAACCGAAAGGTATCTTTCGCAAGAGAGCAAGAAGGACTTTAGCAACTATCTTCTTCCTTCTGGTGCAATCTGTTTTGTGTGCATTGGCGCTACCATCGGGAAAATATGTATGACCAACGTTCCTTCGTTCACCAATCAACAAATTAACAGCATCATAGTTGATGGTAATAGGTATGATAACTGTTTTATCTACTACTTGCTGTCCACAAAGAAGGAACACATAAAGAATATCGCCGGTGGAGCTGCAACCCCGATTGTTAGCAAATCAGCCTTTTCTGATGTTTTTGTTGAAATCCCAGAGTTAATTGTTCAGAAGAAAATCACCGCTATCCTATCCGCCTACGACGACCTGATTGAGAACAATCTTCGGCGCATCAAGATATCGGAGGAGATGGCCCAGACCCTCTATCGGGAGTGGTTTGTCAAGTTCCGCTTCCCCGGCCATCAGAAGGTCAAGATGGTAAACTCGCCCTTGGGAAAGATACCGGAAGGGTGGGAAATACGGCAAATAGATGAAGTCATTGAAACCTTGGGCGGTGGAACCCCCTCAACCAAAGAACCTTCTTATTGGGAAGGTGGAAACATAAATTGGTATAGCCCTTCCGACCTAACCGCATCGGGATCTATGTTCATTACTGGATCGTCAAAGAAAATTACTCAACTCGGGCTTGACAAAAGTTCTGCAAAACTTTTTCCTGCATACTCACTTATGATGACAAGTAGGGCCACCATCGGAGTTATATCAATTAACACGGAGAAGGCTTGCACAAATCAAGGATTCATCACGTGTATTCCGAATGATCGACTTTCAGTTTTTCATCTGTATTTTTGGATAAAGGAAAACCGAGAGAAAATTATAAGCGTTGCTTCAGGTGCAACATTTAAGGAAATCAGTCGAGGAGAGTTCAGGGAGTTCCCAATAGTTGTCCCGCCACTTCTTATTGAAAATACTTTTGTTGAAACTGTGGAACCGATACGCAGGCTTATTGAAAACCTGATTAAGAAAAATCACAACCTCGTCGTAACCCGTGACCTTCTCCTCCCCAAACTCATCTCCGGTGAACTGGATATATCGGAACTGGACATCAGCATCCCTGAGGCCCATGCATGACACCTAAAGGCGGTTCTTCATATTCCGAACAAGAACTCATCGAACAGCCCGCCATTGAACTGCTTCAAAAACTGGGGTGGGAGCATATCAACGCCCTTCATGAAAACCTTGGCCCTTCCGGCACGCTTGACCGGGACAATCAATCCGAAATCATCCTCCAATCTCGCTTCCGTATTGCTTTCAAGCGCCTGAACCCTGACCTTCCTCCCGAAGCATATACCCTCGCTTTTGAGGAATTGACCCGTGACCGTTCCCGTCTCAGTATGCCTGCCGCCAACCGGGAGATATATCAACTTCTGCGGAACGGCGTCAAAGTCCATATTCCCGACCCGGAAGGAGGTGGAGAGAAGGTAGAGACTGTCAGGCTGGTGGATTGGGACAACCACGCCAACAATGATTTTCTCTTGGTTTCACAGTTTTGGCTTGTGGGGGAGATGTATAAGAGGCGGGCCGACCTCGTAGGGTTCGTCAACGGCATCCCGCTCCTTTTCGTCGAACTCAAAGCAAGCCACAAACAGATTCAAACAGCCTTCACCAGAAATCTGACAGACTACAAGGACACCATCCCGCAACTCTTCTGGTTCAATGCCTTCATCATCCTCTCCAATGGAAGTGAAGCCAAGGTTGGAAGCATCACCTCCGACTGGGGCCACTTCAATGACTGGAAAAAAATCAACAGCGAGGGGGAAGAGGGGGCCATCTCCCTTGAAACCGTTCTCCGGGGCACGTGCGAGCCAATCCGGTTTCTGGACATCTTGGAAAACTTCCTCCTCTTCATGGAAGTTCGGGGAGGGGTAGTTAAGGTTGTGCCCAAGAACCACCAGTATCTGGGAGTGGAAAATGCCATGGCAGCCCTGAGGGAAATCAAGAACCGCAAGGGACGTTTGGGTGTGTTCTGGCATACGCAGGGAAGCGGCAAATCCATCTCCATGATTTTCTTCTCCCAGAAGGTCTTGCGGAAAGTGCCGGGCAACTGGACATTCGTCATCGTTACCGACCGGCAGGAACTGGACGACCAGATCTACAAGACCTTTGCAAATGCCGGGGTAATCACAGAAGGCCATTGTCAAGCCGAAAGTTCCAAAGACCTCCGGCGCCTCCTCACCGAGGATCACCGTTTCGTTTTCACCCTGATCCACAAATTTCGCACCGAGGATGGCAGTCCCCATCCTGTCCTATCGCAGAGGGATGACATTATCGTCATCACCGACGAGGCCCACCGGAGTCAATATGACACCCTCGCCCTGAACATGAGAAACGCCCTTCCCAAAGCGTCATTCCTCGCCTTCACAGGAACGCCACTCATCATTGGGGAAGAAAAAACCCGGGAAGTATTTGGTGACTATGTTTCCATCTACAACTTCAAGCAGTCCGTAGACGACGGAGCCACGGTGCCGCTCTACTATGAAAACCGCATCCCTGAACTTCAACTAAAAGACGAGAGGGCTTTTAAGGAGGGAATGGATCGGCTGTTGGAAGAGGCGGAGCTTGACGAGGCCCAAGAGAAGAAGTTGGAGCGAGAATTTTCCCGGGAATATCACCTTATCACCCGGGACGATCGGTTGGAAAAAATCGCCGAGGACATCGTCGAACACTTCACCGAGCGGGGACAACCGGGTAAGGGCATGGTCGTGAGCATTGATAAAGCCACCGCCGTGAAGATGTATGACAAGGTGCGGAAATACTGGGAGCAGAAAATAGACCGGCTCATGAAGCGGATGAAAAAGTTGTCGGGGCCGGAACAACAGGACGTGGAGAAAAAGATTTCCTATATGCAAGAAACGGACATGGCGGTAGTGGTTTCCTCATCTCAGAATGAAGTGGCCGAAATGAAAAAGAAGGGTGTGGACATTCTCCCTCACCGCCAACGAATGGTGAAGGAGGATCTGGACACCAAGTTCAAAGACCCGGATGATTTGTTCCGGTTGGTGTTCGTCTGCGCCATGTGGATGACCGGTTTCGATGTCCCCTCCTGTTCCGCCATCTACCTTGACAAGCCAATGCGAAACCACACGTTGATGCAGACCATCGCCCGGGCTAACCGGGTCTTTAAGGACAAGGTAAACGGACTCATCGTGGACTATGTGGGGGTATTTCGTAACCTTCAGAGGGCCTTGGCGATCTATGGTTCGGGTTCCGGCGGAGGGGTAAAACCGGGGGAAGAACCGGTCAAAGCGAAGGCGGAACTGGTCGCCATGCTTAAGACCGCTATTTCCCAGACCGTCCAGTTCCTTAAGGAAGTCTGTGTCGAGGCGGAACCCATCATCGATGCAAAAGGATTTGAGCGGGTGAAGTTACTGGATGAGGCCGTCGATGCAATCTTAATTAATGACATCACCAAAAAGCGGTTTATCAACCTGTCCAACACGGTCAACCGGATCTACAAGGCTATACTCCCAGACCCCGAGGCCAACGAGTTTGTCCCTGTCTGTGCCCTGTTCCGGGCCATCCAACTGAAAATAGAGGCCCTTCAACCCGAGGCTGACGTATCCGAGGTCATGGAGAAGGTGGAGGATCTGTTGGACGAGAGCATCACAGCCAAGGGGTATATCATCCGGGAGCCGGTGGCCCCCTTTGGGAAGAAAAAACTGGTTGACCTCAGCGAGATTGACTTTAAGGCCCTCAAGAAGGAGTTTGTCAAAGAGCGGAGGCACATGGAGATCGAAAAACTCCGGGGGGCCATCAACTCTGCCTTGGAAAAGATGGTGCGACTGAACAAGACCCGGGTGGACTACTTGGAGAAATTCCAGCGGATGATTGATGACTACAACCAGGGAGCGGTCAATGTGGAGGAATTTTTCGACCGGCTTCTTAAGTTCGTCAAGGAGTTACAGGAGGAGGAGAAACGGGGAGTTTCTGAGGGGCTGTCTGAGGAAGAATTAGCGGTTTTTGACCTCATCACAAAGCCCGATATGAAACTTAAAAAGGCAGAAGTGCGGCAGGTCAAAAAGGTAGCCCGGGAACTCCTGGAAACGTTAAAACGGGAAAAGTTTGTGTTGGATTGGAGGAAAACACAGGCGAGGCGGGCGGCCGTCATGGTCACAGTGATGGACAAACTCAACGAACTCCCGGAGGTTTTCACACGAGACATTTACACCCAAAAGTGCAACACCGTCTACCAGCATATTTTTGAGAGTTACTATGGAGAGGGTAGAAGCGTGTATGCGGCAACGGCGTAAATCTGGTGAAATTTAAGATTCTATACGTAAACATATCAATGAGTTATTCGATAATAGAGGATCATTATGCTGGCAGATTCACTTCACCATTACACTAACATAAACACTCTGGCCTTAATACTTAAGAATAAAACAATTCGTTTCAATCGACTTGACCATGTTGATGACATCACTGAAGGCGAATCCTTCACGCAATTGAAACTCGAACAATTTTTCTTCGTAAGTTGTTGGACTTATGATCACGAAGAAAGCTTGCCCCAATGGAACATGTACACAACCGATATGGCAGGAGTCCGGATAACTCTACCCAAGAGAATGTTTAATTATAGGCCGCTGGTCCTGCCGCATACCATACGACATGTCACAAAGGGATCACTGATCTCACCACTACCATTCGAGAAAATTTTCGGAGACAGCTATTTCATCCTTCCTATGTTTATCAGCGAAAATCATTTCGCGAGGAAAGTTGAATACGTCTCAGATTTCGTGCAAAGGAAAAACCAAGCAATTCAGACCGGAGGAATCGACAGCGAGTGGCGCATCGCTGATCCCACAGGAATAGCTGCGCTTAAAAGCCTCGATTGGGCATTCCAAAAAGAATATCGTTTCGTCCTCTTTATATTTCCTTCCTCACCCATTCCAAAGGATGACAATTTCTTTACTCAATTCTCGGAACAATTTCCAAGTATAGCTAAAACAAGTCTATATTACGGGAAAGGGCCAGATTTCGACTTTTTCGATGTAGAAATCAGTCAAACTGCTTTAGACCGTATTAATATCACAACTGGTCCGCTGTGTACGGAGGGCGATTTCCTGATTGTAGAATCTCTCTTAGAAAAGTATGTATCAGGCGGGAAAGTAGAGAAGAGCAAGTTTGCTCGAACAATCAGAAAGCCAAGAAGAAGGTAAATGCTAACATCAAAATCTTTCCAAAGGCAACTTGCCACCGGCGAGTGAGTTTGAGGGACGTTGATTCTTAGCGTGCATAACCTATTCTGCAAGCGATTCATCCCTTCTTGTTAAGGCCCGATTGAGGCTAAAGGTAATCCTCTTTATCGTGATCTAATTGCCAGTCATCATGTGCTGTAAAAAACAGACCCCCATCTCATTTTAAGAAATGGGGTCCTGCTTCTGCATTCCAGGTAACCCTCCATCAAGGGTTAGGAAAAAGCCAAGGGGAAAAATAAAAGGCGCGAAGGCTTTTGTTTCTATTCCGTATCCTTCAAAATTTTTTCGAATGTTTCCAGAAACCCCTTCTCTTGAACCGCTGAATCGAATTCTTTCAGCCAGCGCCTGATATACGCTACACCGATTCCTGGATTCTTCAGGATCAGGGTCCTCACATCCTCGAGATCTCGGGGTCGGCCTGCAAAAACCTTGTGAAGGATGAGATCCTCTGGGGAAGCGAAACAGACTTCCTGGCCGGAAAGGATTATGCTCTTTGCCCTTCCAATGGCCTGTGTTTCATAGGGAGTGAAGGAGAAGATGAAATCAATCCGTATTCCAGTACTTTTCTCGAGGAGAGGCAGGACCATCGTTTTTTGGACAAATGAAGGGATATCTTCAGGGAGGGGCGTCAAAGAGAGTTCTTTGGCCATCGCAAGCAGTTCATCGAGACGATCGATATTGACCCCAAGGGTTATATCGATGTCTTTGGTCAGCCGGGGCTCACCATACAACAGCACTGCCTGTCCGCCGATGATCATGTACGGCAGATTGCGCCTGGAAAGGCCAGCGGCTATTCGGGCAAGGAGTTCTTCAAACAATTGAGTACCCTTGCGAGTTCGATATCCACTTCAATGCCGCCCAGGGGGTCGGAAAGAGGGAGGATCCCCAGGGTGATTCCTTCTTTCCACATCGATTCAAATAGCTGGAGTGCTTCCCGGAAAGAGAGTTGAGGACCCCTCTTCATCAGGTCATCTTCAAAACGCCTCAAGGTATGCGCATCCCGGATCATTGCTCTCTCCCTTCGCACGAATTGCCGATGAAGAGTTGGTCATCTGTATGCTGATGAGAGAAGTAATTGCCCAGATCATATGGAAAATTAATTCGAAAATCAAGATCATTTCATTTTTAGCAAAGATAAAAACAAACCGCTCCCCCTGTTTGCGCACATACGATCCGGCAGAGATTATTTTAGATGAAGGGTGAGGGATAAAAAATGGCCTTGGCGGAAAACCTTGGCTTGCACAGTCGACTTACTTTTGGCCAGGGCCCCTTTAAATGACATCACGTCGACGATCGTTTCTCCCCCTATTTCCGCAAAAATATCCCCTCGCTGCAGGCCATCCTTTTCGGCCAAGCTCCCCTGGCGAACCTCCGATACTAAAATCCCTTTTGTTGACTTATAGGAAAAGGATTCAGTCAGTAAGGGAGTAAGCTCCTGAATGGATAGACCGTAACGTTCCTCGATTTCCTTCTGTTCTCCAAGGGGAATCGCCATTTCTCTGAACAGGTTCTTGGAAACGTATATGGGAGCTTTAAACTTCAGGGCCATAACAATGGAATCGCTCGGCCGGGCATCCATCTCTACCAAGGTACCTTCCTTCTCCACCACCATCGTCGCGTAATAGATGCCATCCTTGCTATGGGTAATGACGATCCGCTGAACCTTTCCGTTTGTTTTGCGGATGATGGTTTCTAAAAGGTCGTGGGTTAAGGGGCGAGGGGGCTTGCTCCCCTGGATTACGGCATTAATGGCGTTGGCCTCAAAAGGGCCGATCCAAATCGGCAGCGCCCGTTCCTCGAGGGAGTCAGCGAGAAAAAGCACGGGTTGCATGGTTGTAGGATCGATAACAAGTTGGTGGACCTTTACCTGAAGCAGTTCCTTTTGCTCCCAAGAAATAGACGGGGCTTTTTTAGCCAGGATCTCTCCGGACCAATAGACTAAGGTAACGAGCAATATCCCCGCCGCTGCTCCAACTCGCCTCACCCTATCTTTCCGCCCAAAGAATTCTGGAGTTTTCAAGCCTTTCTCCTAACTCCTGCAAAGATTATAAAACATTATATACCAAATCTTTTATGCGAGTATATGTTAACTTTTTCCGGCCCGTAAAAACCAGGTGGGCGGGGGGATATGGAATCAAAACCGGGGTTGATCATGATATCAGAGGGGACAAGGGTGAAATTCAGGAAGAGGAGGGAACAGGCCTTCTTGTTCCCTCCATCGGAACGGGAACGGTGGATAAAAAAAGAAAATAATTATCTGCAGTCATCTGCGTAAATCTGCGTCCTATTAGATTTTCTTTTTTCCAGAGATTGGTTGTAGACCAAATTCCTCAATTCTGATTCCCGTTTTTAGGCCGCCTGCAATTCAGAAGTACAGTGAGGGCAACGGGTAGCTTTAATGGGTATAGAAACAATACAATAGGAACATTCTTTGGTTGTTGGAACGGCTGGAGGAGCTTCCTCTATCTTTTTGAGCCGGTTGATACTGCGAATGAGAAGGAAGATGGCCAAGGCCACGATAATGAAGTTAATGACCGTATTGATGAAAACCCCCATGTTCATCGTGACCGCTCCCGCAGCTTTGGCGGCGGCCACGGAAGCATAGGGTCCGGGTGTCTTGCCTTCCTTCAGAACGGCGAAGATATTGGAGAAATCGACGTTACCCAAGAGCAGGCCGATAGGCGGCATGATAACATCGTTTACCAATGAAGTCACAATGGTACCGAACGCGGCACCTATAATGATGCCAACGGCCATATCCAATACATTCCCCCGCATGGCAAATGCTTTAAATTCTTTCAACATTTTTGTCCTCCTTTTTATTTTAATACAAACGCCTTAAATGAAGTTACATTACCCCCACCCTAACCCTCCCCCCTTGAGGGGGA
>JAHJQK010000214.1 GCA_018819135.1 Pseudomonadota bacterium
CAACGGCCATATCCAATACATTCCCCCGCATGGCAAATGCTTTAAATTCTTTCAACATTTTTGTCCTCCTTTTTATTTTAATACAAACGCCTTAAATGAAGTTACATTACCCCCACCCTAACCCTCCCCCCTTGAGGGGGAGGGAGGGGTGGGGGGTAAAATGATTTATTTCGTTTGTATTAAATTACTCATTTTAAGATGAATTAACCCTGTTTTGAGTTGGCATCAAAATGAATATTGCAGGCCAAGAATCCAGGCCAAATCATCTTTCAGGATTCCCGGCGATGGATCGCTGTCCCGCTCCCAAATATTGGCCAGGCGCAAGGCCCAGCCCGCTCCCAAAGGTGAAGTCAAGGCCGCCTCGTTGCGCAAAGTATATTGGCCACCACGTTTCAGGCTCGGATAAATGATGAAAAGGTCTGAAAAAGTAATAATCTTTCCCAATTTATACCAAAAGTCCCCACTGACTCGCGCCGTTGCCCAGTTATCATCCATTCCTGCCTTCCGGTCTTCCCACACATAGGAAACACCAGCTTCAAGCAAGAAAAATTTAACCGGGTCATCCCAGATTTGATAGCCGACACCAGGGCCGGCGATGGCCCTTAAATTTAAATCTTTAAATTCATCATTGAGTAACTCCACACTCAAATACCCATAGGTTCTCTTGGTGAAAAAATAGTCATACTTCAATCCCCCATAGGTATTCCGAGTCGTTACGTCTGATTTCTCCTCGGCATAGTTGAAAAGAAACCGTAGGCTGAACCGGTCATCCTCAGTCTTCCTGGCTGCTGCAGCTCCCACCGAAGCGGTTGTTCTTGAGGTATTGCCCGTCTGGATGCTGCCACCAATATTTACGGCGCCTTTCCATTGGGGAGGAATTTTAGGAGGGGGATTAACGGATACAATATTTTTCCAATCGATCGTAGCGGGTTCTCTTGGTGGACCCGGGTCTATGACCAATTTTCCCTCTTCCGCGGTCTTGAGCTTTCCTTTCAAGATCTCCCCGCTGAGCAAATGAACTTCGGAAGATTTATCGGTCACAATATTCTTAATCTTGGCGAGTGGAAGTTCTATGGACCCGGCATAGTCGGTCTTCAATATCAATTTCCCCCCCTCGACCTTCACGATGGTTCCAGTCAATTTGTCCCCATTTTCAACAGTAACCTCATCGGCAAGGCTTTGACCTGCGCTGGTTAAAAAAATTAAAAAAACGATACTTGAAATGAATGCCACCCCTTTCCTTTTACTCCTTTTGCTCATTTTGCAGCCTCCTTTTCATTCAATCGATATCGATGAAACTGACTTAGGCGAAAAAGTAAAGATTGATGATCCCGTAAAAAGTCATCAAGATAGATTTGCGGAAGAAGTTTTAACTCTGGGACTTTTCTCGATTATATCTATATAGATTAGTATATTGAAAATCCACCTCTAAAATGAATAAGGTAGAATGCGCATTTTTTAAAGACAGTATTTTGGGGTTGGAAAAGGGGGGCCCTTAGATTACATGGTGATCCAGGTCAAGAAAATAGTTAACCTATTCAATTTTTGACTAAACTCTCATCTCCCTTTTTCTCTCTTTTTTTCTTCCACGGCAATATCCACCTCTTTAAACTTTTCAATCACCTCTCTCAATTTTTCATTTTCCCGGAGCACCCTGACCCAGATCTTTGCTTCTTCGACCAAAGGGCTCTGGGGGTAGTCGCTTATGATTTTATTGAAAAAAGGGAGAGACTTTTCGTAGTCTTTTTTGGGGTTTTCCCAGTGGGCATAGATCAGCCCCAGGTTGAAAAGGGCCCTATCCCCTGGGAGATTTTTTCCCGTAAGAGATAAAACCCTCTGGTTCTCCTTCAGGGAACCATCATAATCCCCTTGCTTGAAAAGTTGCGCTGCTCGCCCCAGTCCTTCAAATTCTGGTTGCGGAGGTGGTTGCGGACGTTCTGGTTGCTTTTCAACCTTTTCGGCGGGAACTTCTCGCGTCGGAATAAATAGTTTTGGCAAGGTGGTGCAACCGGATAAAAGGAAAAAGATCAGGCCGGCAATACAAAGAAAAATGAACTGCCCTGCCCGGTTCCGCTCTCTGCCCATACTTTCCCCCCATGAGCCGTTATAATATGCTTGGCGATGGCTAATCCCAATCCGCTTCCCTTCATCAAGTTCGATCTTTGCAGGGGGTCTTGCTGGAATTTCTCAAAGATGATCGTCAGGTTTTCCTTGGGGATCCCAGGTCCTGTGTCCTGCACACAAACCTCCAGGGTTCCTTCTTTAGGAACCGCCGACACAGTAACCTGGCCGCCCTTCGGGGTGAATTTGATGGCATTCCCTATAAAATTCCTGAGCACCTGCAGGATCCTTTCTCGGTCCATCTTTATCTCGGGTAAACTTTGAGGATTCTCCATTTGCAGGTGGATCTCCTTGCCCAGGGCTAAGGGTTTGATTTCGGCAATCGCCTGATGAATCAAAGGCATCATGTCCGTGGGATTAAAATGGAAAACCATCATTCCGGCTTCCATTTTAGCAAGATCCAGGATGGAATTTACCATGCCAATCAGCCGCTCGCTCTCCCTGGCGATAATATC
>JAHJQK010000215.1 GCA_018819135.1 Pseudomonadota bacterium
AAAGGCCTGGAGTTCTCGGCTTACGAATGCCGGGGCGCGCCGGCCATGCTTCTTTCGTTCATGACCTCGGACATAGGCGCCCAGCACACCCGTTCCTGGGCCATAGTCCAGGATATGGAAATGGGCCGGGACAATATTGCCGGCCGGGCCAAGCTGGTCAAGGAATTACAGACGCTGCGTCCCTTGATGGAAATGTTTGGTGTCTGCCGTTTTCCCTGGCTGGAAGTGAAGCTCGATTTCGGCGAGTATGTCAAGGCCTTCAATGCCATTACCGGCTTCGGCTACAGCAAAGAAGAGCTGTTTAAAATTTCGGAAAAGGTGTGGAACCTGACCCGGGCCTTCTGGGTTAGAGAGGTGGAAGATTTTGGCCGTAAATATGATTTGCCGCCAGAGCGGGTTTATGACCCTCTTCCGTCCGGTCCAGCCCAGGGATTGCACCTCACAGAAGAGAAAGTAAATCGAATGCTGGATGAATATTATGAACTGCGGGGATGGAATCAGAATGGCATCCCCACGGAAAAAAAATTGAAGGAGTTGGGGCTGGAAAAGGTGGCCGAGGATTTGAAGAAAAGGGGGAAAATTTAAAGAAGGAAATCGTTGATTTCGACGGCCTGGAAAAGAGGATGATATTCAGATCAACCCCAACCTGGAGGCACAAAGGAGATAAAAGACCGCCCACCTTTGACAATTATCCCATTCATCTAGGATTTTCCGACATTCCTGGGCGGTAACCCGGTGGCCGGGACCGAGGTGTTTTCCCACGAGCCTTTGGACACCTAAGTCATCGGCGGCGAAGATATCGGACCGCCCCAATCCCCGCGTCAGAAAATATTCGGCGCTCCAGCGTCCAAAACCCCGGAGGGAAGTGAGGGCTGTAATCACTTCTTCATTGGGCCGATCGCGCAGATCCTCCAGATTAAAGCTTCCATCGGCTATCTTGCGGGAGAAGTCGATGATGTATTCTGCTTTCCGGCCGGAAAAAGAAAAGGCCCGTAGATCGTTAACCCGGCATTCTGCTATGGCCTGCGGCGTGGGAAAAGCTCGGTAAGTTTTTCCTTCAAAAACCATCTTCCGACCCAGGGCCTCGATTAACCTGGAACGCATCTTCACGGCCACGGGGTAGGAGATCTGCTGTTCGGTGATGGCGATGATAGCCATCTCATATAGAGTAGGAGTGAGCAAAGGCTTGACCCCGTAAAGAGTTTTTAGGATAGGTTGGTAGAAAGGGTGCTTCATGGCTCGCTGGTAGAATGCTTGTAAGGGGGCGTCAAGATGAAACTGCCAGCTGACCATGGATCGCAAATAAGCGTGATTTTTGGGACGAGGAGGATAGGTGTGCACAATGAGCCGCGAATCATGGTTTTGTTGCACCATACCTAAGATGAGTTCATTTTCCACGACGTAAAGCCGATGATACTGGGCCGGGAGCGTCTCTCGGGCAGGAATCCATACGTCGGTTCCATCTAGAGGGAACTGGTTGAAAATCAACGCACACCGGGTCAGATTATAAGATGATTGCGGCTGAAGTTCGAATTTCATTCCGTACAATATAAGGCATTTTCCGAGCTGACTCAAGGAATATTGTGGCTCTTGACAAATGGTTAAGCCATAATTAGGATGGTCGTATTCATAAGGGGGGTAAAGGGAGGGGAGATGAGAAACCGGAATAACGGCTGGGTACCGGTTCTGGCTCCTTGAGGATAGAAAACTTTGCAGATTGGGAAAATCTCTAATCACAAATCGGAAATATCAGTGAAATGATATGAATATTTATGCTTTGCCAGCGGCTTTGGCTTTGGCCATCAACCTGACCCTGTGCCTGGTTGTTTTCTTTGATAACCCCAAGGGCGTAGTCAACCGGGTCTTCACCCTGTTGATTCTTTCCTTTGTAGGCTGGAATGCCGGGGAACTAATCATGATTAACAGTGACCGGCATTCCATAGCTCTGATTGGAGTAAAAATCATTTTTGCGGGAGTTTTCCTCTTTCCCGTCTTCTTCTTGCACTTTTCCTTCCTCTTCCCCCAAAAATTCACTCGTTTCTTTGATGGTTGGCGCAGTACCCTGCTGTATGCCGGGCCAGTCGCTTTCCTAATCCCTTTTATCCTTCTGCTCCAGGTCGATATCGGACGGGTCCTGGAAATAGGGTCTATTTTTTACTACGTCGTTACCTTCAAAGGCCCCCTGGAATCGCACGTCCTCGCCATAGTCTTGAGCCTGATCGGTTTGGGATATTTTATTTGGGGAGTGGTGAATCTCATCCTTTCTTACGGCCAAACCAAGATCACTCGCCAGCGTCTGCAAATCCTTTATCTTTTAGTAGGCATCTGTTCCATGTTCATCATCGGCCTGGTTCTGCATGTGGCCAACTATTTCTTTGAACTGGGCTACTCTTTCTTCTTCGTGGCTAGCCTTTATTCCTTGTTGATCAGCTTCTTCTTTGCCCTGGCCATCGTCAAATATCGTTTGGTGGACATCCATTTCATTATCCGCGGGGGCATTCTTTATTCGATCCTTACCGGATTGGTCCTGGTGATCTACGTCCTTTTTATTAAAAACGTTTGTGACATTCTGGCTAAAAAATTTGAGACCACTTCTCTACTCGTAGAAAGTATCTTCATCCTTGTTTTGGTCTTCCTCCTGCGGCCACTGGAGAGGAGGGTAGAAGAATTCATTGACCGATTTTTATACCGCGACCGGTATCTTTTCCGGCTCAAGTTTTTCGAGTTCACTCGCACCCTTTTGAATATTCTCGACCTGCAAACCCTTTCCCGAGCCACGGTGGAATTTATTTCCCAGGCTTTGGTTGTGGATAAGGTAGGCATGTGGACCCTGGACGGAGAGGCGGATTCTTACCGGATGACCAGTCAGACGGGTTTCTTAGAGGAGCGGCCCTTTGTGGAGGAAAGCCCCTTCATTGCCTACTTGAAGAAATCGAAAAGGGCTGTTGAGATGGAATACATCAAGAATTATCATCTCCTCCAGGCCGAAGTAAAAGAAATGATTACCGACCATATTGCTCTGGTGGTTCCTTTCCAATGGGAGGAAGGCCTGCTGGGCTTTTTGCTGGTGGGGGATAAACAGAACAGAAAAAATTTCACGATCATGGAGATCGAAGCGCTGGAAGCCCTTGCTCCTGCCATGGCCATGGCGATCTCTCGGGCTCTTCTTTCCCAGAATTTGAAGAGAAAAGACCTGCAGATGATGCAATCAGAAAAACTGGCAGCTTTGGGAGAGATGGCCGCTTCCTTTGTCCATGGAATTCGCAATCCCCTGGGAATCATCTCGGGTTCAGCGGAGACCTTGAAGAAAAAAATTCCTGAACCTGTCCAATCGGAAATGATTCAGTTCATCGGCGAAGAATCCGAACGCATCAATCGTATGCTGACGAACTTTCTGGAGTTTGCCAAACCGAAACCTCCCACCTTCCAGGAGGTAAACCTGAAAGATATTCTGGGGCGGACAGTGGACTTAATCTCCCTTCCTGCCCGCGAGCGAGGAGTCGAGATCGTCCAGGAATATCCTCAAGATAAAGTCTCCCTTTTCTTGGATCCGGAACAAATCCATGAAGCCATCGTCAACTTGGAATTGAATGCTCTGGAGGCGATGCCTACGGGAGGAACGCTGCGTATCACCTTGACCCAAAAAGAGAACAAGGATGTCATTATCCGGGTCAGCGATACGGGCGTGGGTATCCCTGCGGGGAAAGAGTCCAAGATTTTTGACCCCTTTTTTACTACGAAAGAACAAGGGACGGGTTTAGGCTTGACCATTGTCCATACGGTCGTTAAAAACCACGGAGGAACGATCTCGGTGGCCAACAACGAGGGAGGGGGGGCAACTTTTACCATTTCCCTTCCCGTACCCAGGGGGATGCTGGGGTGTTTTGGGGCCGTAGGCCCTGCCCCGGCCGGAGAAAAGTAAAAAAAATTTTCGCCACAGAGGACGCAGAGGCCACAGAGATATAAAGAAAGATCTTTAAAAAGGCAATTTAAGACACAAATAATCACCTCTGTCCTACTGATGTTCAAATTCTTTAAATTTTGTAAAGATTTTTATGATGAATTTTTATCTGGTTTTATTATGGGTTTTAATTTTCTTCACTGTTTTTGATAATATCTCTGTGTTCTCTGTGCCCTCTGTGGCAGATTTTTCAAATGGAGATTTATGAAGCCGCGAATTTTGATTGTTGACGACGAAATCCGCATGCAGCGCATTTTCGAGATTAATTTCAGTCCGCAATATGAAGTTCTAACTTGCGGGGATGGGGAAGAGGCTCTGCAAGCGGTGAAAACCCAAGACGTCACCCTGATGGTTACGGACCTGAAAATGCCCCGCATGAATGGAATGACCCTGCTGCAGGAAGTGCGCAAAATCCATCCGGAACTCCCTGTAATCATCACGACGGCTTACGGGACAGTTGAAGGGGCAGTGCAGGCCATGAAAGAAGGAGCCGTCGATTATATCCTCAAACCCGTCAAGATGGATGAGATGGAACTTTTAATCGAAAAGACCCTTTCGTTATGCCGCCTGAAAGACGAAAACCGCGAATTGCGGCAGGAATTAAAGACCCTCTACGGGCCCAAGAATATTGTGGGCAGCCATCCGGGTATGCAGAAAGTCATCCAACTCATCCAGCAAGTAGGGGGGACAAAGGCCACTGTCCTCATTCAAGGGGAGAGCGGCACAGGCAAAGAATTAGTAGCCCGGGCCATCCATTATGAGAGTGACCGTTCGAGTAAACCATTCGTGGTCATCAATTGCGCGGCCATCCCCAGCAATCTCCTCGAAAGTGAGCTTTTCGGCCATGAAAAAGGAGCCTTCACCGGCGCGGTCAAGACCAAAAGGGGACGTTTGGAGCTGGCGGATAAGGGAACGCTTTTTCTGGATGAGATTGGAGAGATGCCCAAAGAACTCCAAGTTAAAATCCTGCGGGTTTTAGAAGAGCAGAAGTTCCAAAGGGTTGGGGGCATGGAAGAGATCGAGGTAGATAACCGGATTATTGCGGCCACCAATAAGGACCTGAAACAGGCTGTGGAGGCGGGAGCCTTTCGGGAAGACCTTTATTACCGTTTGAACGTGATCATCATTCCCATCCCTCCCCTGCGGGAGAGGAAAGAAGACATTCCCTTTCTGGTTGAGCATTTCTTGGATAAGCACCGTGAGGTAGGTAAAAAAAAGATTAAAGGGGTAGGCGCAAGAGCACTTCAAATTTTAATGGAGTACGCCTGGCCGGGCAATGTAAGAGAGCTTGAAAATGTCCTTCTGCGGGGTTTAGTGCTTTGCCGTTCCGATTATATAGAAGTTGAAGACCTGCCTGAAGAGCTTACCATGCAGGAAAAAGAGGAAGAGAAAATCGTCGCTGCCGACCGGAGCGAACTTAAGCAGATGAAAAAGCAAGTCCAGCAGAAAATTAAGGAGGAGATGGAAAGAAATTTCATCATCGAAGCCTTGCGTAAAGGGGAGGGGAATATCCAACGATCGGCAGCTATAGTCAACATGGACAGAAGGCAATTCCAGAACTTGATTAAAAAATACGGAATTGCCAAGAAAGAATTTGAAAAAAATTGATGCGAAAAATAATTTCGCACTTGGAAGGAAAACTTCGCAGATACTAACTTATCGTAGTTATTAAATAATTTTTAATTTACGACCTACCGTAAGCCGTCAAGGATATTTTTCCCATTGCCATCGTGCATTTCCTTAAAAAATTAATTAATAATATCAATTGGTTTTTAAAAATAGTTCTTTCGCCCCATTGGCCCATATTTTGCTAAAAATCTTAGAAAAAGACTTTAACAGGAGGGTAAAATGGCCATCGGGGACTTAATCCGCAACATCAAGGAAAAGGCATCAGGGCGAAAAATCACCACTATCGAGCCTTATTACCCACCTACTCAAAACGTTCCCATCGGGCTTCCCAAACAGGTGGAAAGCCTCTGCCCCGAATGCCGGAGATTGATCCCGGCAAAAATTCTCGAACGAGATGGCCAAGTCATCATGGAGAAGACCTGTCCAGACCACGGGTTTGTGCGGGACGTGGTGTATTCCGATGCGGAGCTTTATAAGAAGGCTGAACGGTGGACCTACGAGGATGGGGATAGAATCCTGAATCCACAGATTACCGGGGCGAAGGTGTGCCCGGATGACTGCGGGGTTTGCGACCTACACATCAGCCATGCCGCCGTGGCCAACATCGATTTAACCAACCGATGTAATTTGAGATGTCCCATCTGCTTTGCCAACGCCAATGTACAGGGGTACGTGTATGAGCCGACTTATGAGCAAGTATTGGAAATGCTCGCCATGGTTAGGAATATAAAACCCGTTTTTCCTCCAGGTGTCCAATTTTCCGGTGGAGAGCCAACCATTCATCCTCGCTTCCTGGACATCCTGAAAGCAACCCGGGCCATGGGCTTCAGCCATCTGCAAATTGCTTCCAATGGGATCCGCATCGGCAAGGATCTGGAGTTTGCCAGGAAGTGCAAGGAAGCAGGCCTTTATACCGTTTATTTGCAGTTTGATGGGACAGGAGATGAAGTGTACCAGAAGACCCGGGGGCTGTCCGGCCTCTGGGAGTTGAAGGTCAAGGCAGTGGAGAATGCCAGAGAGTCAGGCTTGCGGATCGTTCTGGTGCCGACGATCATCAAGACCATCAATGATCATCAGGTGGGAAATATTCTGCAATTTACCATTGATAATTCTGACGTCATCAGCGGAATCAGCTATCAGCCCGTGGCCTTCACCGGGCGGATCTCGGTTGAAGAACGAGAACGGCAACGCTACACTTTATCCGACCTGGCCAAGGATATTGAGAGCCAAACCGGTTATCTCAAGGCCAGGGAGGATTGGTACCCTCTGTCGGTGACCTCTCCTTTTTCCAAACTGCTCAGCGCCATCTGGAAGTATGAAGTGATGAAGATTACCTCCCATGCGGATTGCGGCATCGGCTCCTACATCTTTGTCAATTCACAAACCAAGAGTGTTACCCCGATCACCAAGATAATCGACATCGAAGGATTCACCATGGACCTGAACAAGCTGGTGAAACAGAAGATCTCTCATATTCGGGCCTTGACTGCCCTCAGCGCTCAGCGTCTGCTGAAGAAGCACTTCCGGGAGGAGGAAGCAAAGGACGGGATGACCCCGGAAATCTGCCTGGAGCTTTTCCAGGGGGTGGTTGACAAGGAGGCTCAAAAGCGCGTGGAACTTATTTACAACTGGAACATGGTACTGGTGGGGGGGATGCACTTCCAGGATGCATATAATTACAACGTGGACCGAGTGAAGCGCTGTTCCATCCACTATGCGGCGCCTAATGGCAGGATGTACCCCTTCTGTACGTATAATTCCGGCCCCGTTTTCCGAGAAAAGATCGAGCGCCAATACTCTATCCCCTTAGAAGAATGGCGCCAGCGACATCGCCACTTGGAGGAAGATCGTTATTTCCTCTACCGGACCTAAATAAACCTTAATCCCCCCCAACCCCCCTTGGCTAAAGGGGGGCAGGGGGGATTTCTGAAAAGCACGCAGCTCTAAGAAAAACATATTTTTTTGGTCGCGGCTATGCCGCGCGGTGTTCTCTGTGACCTTTGGGGTGCAGCGTATTTTGGGGCAGGGGGAATTACGGTTGAGGCCCCCGAAATCCGTGGTAGTAGCGGTAGAGAAGGAGAACACCGATGATGAGGAGGATAATGGGCCCGACCAGGTCGCTCCAGGCTTCAAAGCTCGGAAAAAATTCAATGACAAAATTCACAACAAAAAGAATAATGCCGATGCCGCCAATGATCCAACCCGCCCAAGTGTGACGATTGATCAGAAAAAGTCCCACGCCGATGACCACTAAGATCAATGGCCAGCTTGTTTCAAAATGGAGGATATAAAGGCGATGCAGGAGTAACAAGGCTCCCAGTGTCACCAGAATTAGCCCACCCAATAAAAGACCTTTTTTTCCCCCCACCATTTTTGGGTTTTGCCCCCTTTGGTTTGAATTTTATTAATATGCCGGCGGATGAATGAAATCTAAATATCCATCAGCCCGGATTTATGACTACCTTACAATATTTATTTTAAATTATCAATATTCCAGTCCAACCAAGATTTCCCCGCCCCCTGACCAAGATTAACCATCCCTAACCCTCTCCAGAAAAAGCTGAAAAGTCAGGGTTATCGGCCTTGGCTTGCAACCTGTCCCTTAAATGAAGTGTATAGGAAATTCCTTTTTGGACACGGATGTACACAGATTATCAGGATAAACTAAAAAGAAAATAATAATCTGCGGTTATCTGGGTTAATCTGCGTCCTATTAAATTTATCAACCGTCGAAATCGTACAGCATGGCGGGATTGTCAGCAAGAATCGCCTTCCGAATCGCCGCGTCGGGGATCCAGTCGAGTAGGGCGTCGAGATAGTCCGCTTCCTCCGGCTTGCTTCCTTGAATGTGATTGGGATGCGGCCAGTTGGCCGCCCAAACCAGGCGATCGGGCCGCACGGAAACCAGAGCCCGAACTTTGTCGCCGACATCGGCATAATGCGGCGGGCCGTCGGCACTCGCGAGATAAGGGGCGGAGATTTTTACCCAACACCTCCCCGTCTCCATGAAGCGAAGCAGCGCCTGGAAGCCCGGATCGTTGACGCCGTTCTCCGGCGGTGTCCGGCCGATGTGGTCGACCACGACATCGACCGGTAATTTCTTGATGACCGGAATGGCCTCCGTCAGCCAATTGCCGCGATCCTGAATCTGGAGATGCCAACCGAAAGGCGCGATGCGTTTGGCCATTTCCGGCGCGTCGTCAAGCGTGAAGTCGTCAACGATGAGATAGAAGCGAAGCCCCCGAACTCCGGCAGCGTGCAGCCGCTGAAGCTCCTCGCGGGTGATGTTCTTCTCCGTCACCGCAACGCCTCGCGCCCGGGACGGTCCGAAATGCCTGATGGCGTCTAGCGTGCACCGGTTGTCCGTGCTGTAGAGCGAAGGCTGGACGATGACGCAGCGCTCGAAGCCGAGGCGATTGAGCATGGTTTCGTAAGCCTCGATGGAGGCGCCGAAGTCCGGTTTCCGGCCGCGAGCCCGCGGGTATTTATCCGCCGGGCCATAAATGTGAGAATGGGTCTCGCACGCTTTTGGCGGCGTGATCAATCGCGGCTTCCGGCCATCGCCGGAGACCATGTATTCAGAGTTCATCATGCGCTCCCTTTGATAGAATTCGCTTTTTCCAGGCGTGAGCAATGGATTTAGGGCTCATATTGTATAACACGCGATCTCAAGACAGGGCAATTAAAAATCTCATGTCCGGATAAGAATTAGACGAATTCACCCCCCACGTATGGAAAGAACCTGCTGAAAGCCTCGGCATACTTATACTGATTATTTCCCGAACACCTGCGGGCATGGTTTCCTCTCATTTTTGCTCTGTCCGCGTAGTAATCGATCAGGTGCTTCTGGGCCTTAAAAGCCTGCATGGCGGCTACTTTCTGCTCATAGGTTTCCGTGATATCAATCATGACTTCCGGTTTAAAATCGCAGATCTCGGTTTGATGGGGTTCGAACCCGAAAATCCTTGCCTGTTTTGCCGTCGGATAACCCTCGATCCTCACTCCGTTGGATATCGCAAGAACACTGGTTTCCAACACGAAGCTCGAAACGCTTTCATGATCAGGATTAAATACATCCTTCGGTCCATGGGTTATGATATGGTGGGGTTGCGTTTGCCTGATCTTGTGAACCATCCTGTCCATGCGTTCCGGGGGAAATTCCATAAAATAATCTTCATAATCCCAGATCTCCAGGTTTTCAACACCAAGATGCTTTCTCGCGGCCTCAATCTCACTTTGCCGGATCTTCTTTACCTTGTCCGTGGTTGGCACCATGCTTTACATATTTCGCGATGGTGCCCCCCGCTCTCCAGACAAAATCTGCGGCGTGAGCGCTTACAACCAACAGATTCACGTTTTTATCAATCATAACTGCGCACCTCCCGGCAATAGTCAATCTTAGCCTTCTAAAAGAAACGAGGGGTTTTCTACCACCATGCTCTTGATTGATCCCGCGGAAAAACCGGTGCAACCGACGGGACGCAGTTGAAAATTTCATTTTCCGATACGTCCCGTCATCCCTTGATGAATAAAATCCCAATATCCATCAGCTTAGATTTATGATTACACTACAATATTTATTTTATATAATCAATATTCCAGTCCAACCAAGATTTTCCCGCTCCCTGACTAAGATTAACCACCGCTAATTCTCTCAAGCAAAAACTGAAAAGCCAAGGTGATGAGTCCTGGCTTTTACCGTAAAATTAAAATTTTATCAGACAAACCCAATCACATATAATCTTGAATCACGCGCCGAGTAGCCCGGGGGAATTTCACCCCCAGGCCCTCAAAGATCCGGACGTGACAGTCTCCCGTCATCCGGCTCGTATCATCTCGCCGCCCAGTTCCCCAAGCGGCTTAGCCTACCCCCTGGCTCCTCCCATCACTGGTTGACCAGGCAGTAAGGCCAGATGATCCAACCCCTTCGCTCCATCTCCATTACAGAGACTTCTACACTACTACGAGTTGGTCCGTCCCCGTGCCCTGCATCGGTACTCTCACTCTCATGGGGTCATCCCACTTGAGTTTCTCCCTTAACATCAGGACGACAGGTTCCCACGTTCCACACAAGAGCCAGCTTCAGGTTCACGCCACCTGCATGCCGGACGTCACCCAGACGGTAAACAGGTTTCCTCTGGATTTATCCTGGAGTAGTGAAAGACCCCCAGTTTTGACGTCGTCTAATAGTTTTCGACACCTCATCAGTGGTTCGCTTGCGCTCGTCTCCCTGAACCTCACCTGACATAGTCTTTGCCATGCCTTTTCCTTAACGCTCACCACCCTGGCATTTGACCAGAGCAGCTTAAGGTGGTTTGGAACCTACTCCTGCAAGTCGGTTCCGAGGGGCCTACCCTCATCTCCTGTGCAGCCTCGTGGCGCAATTTCACCTACAAGTCTTCAGATCTCTCCATTAAGGCAGATTGCAGATTACCACTTGAAAGCAAGTGACAAACATTTCTGCTGGATGGCCGTAAACACCCCAGGGACCGCACCCTTTTGTGAGACCGCCTCCCGGAAAAACACCCTCAAGGCTTCCCAAGCACAACGACTCAGTTCCGAAAGGAGTGAACGATCGTAGAGGAAATAACGTCGAAGGATTTTGGGGATGCTGAAGACAAAATGACGATGGTCTTGCTATTATCCGAATTATTAACAGGCACAAAATATACTTTGCTTTTCATCTTTGGCAATCATTTTTCCACTGTTTCATTATCTCAAGCACTTCCTCATCCGGCACATCATACCAATGCTTGTAAACCTGAGCTACTGCATAAAAATCCACAGGCATCTCCAAAACCGCTATCTCATCAGCAAGCTTTCCGATATTTTCTGCGACATCCACTCCCGCTACAGGCACTGCTACTATAATTTTCTTTGCGCGTTTATTCCTGCAAAGCTTTATCGCTGCCTGCATAGTTGAGCCCATGGCCAGGCCATCGTCAACTAAAATGACGGTTTTATCCTTAATATCAGGCAAGGGCTTGCCTTCTCTAAGAACATTTATCCTTCTATTTATCTCCTGTATTTGTTCCTGCTTGATCTTTTCTATCGTATCTTCCGGAAGATATTTATATGCATATTCAGAGATAAATGTGCTTCCGTCCTCGGCAATTGCGCCGAATCCTGCCTCCGGCTCATCAGGAAGCGGTAATTTTCTGGCTATTAATATGGAGAGTTCTGCATTGAGGAATTTTGCAATCTCGAAACCTACCTGAACTCCGCCTTTTGGGATTGCCAGAACATAGGCATCCTTATCTTTATATTTTACTAGAGTTCTCGCAAGTTTCTCCCCTGCCTCTTTTCTATCTTCAAACATAATAACTATTGTTTTGCAAGTTTAAAAAAATCTATTCCGGCACCAATACCTTTAATTTTAAGGAAGTTCTTGTCTATCGAACTCTCTGCTCCTAAAATATCTTTAATCAGCCAGAGGTTGGATTCTATATGTTCTGTAAACCTGGGGAATATATATTGGCTCTCTCCGTTTGCCAAGGCTGCATAAATTATGATCTGGTCTGCCATGAACCTGTCAACAGTTGCGCCGCTATCCAGGTCCTCCAATAAATTCCTGGCCACACTCTTGCCGATTTCTTCAGAAGTCCTGCCGACTTTTCCGGCCATGTCCGAACCAATGATACAACCGGTGTCGGTCAGCGCCCATATTGCTAATGCAGCTCCCTTCTGATTTGCCGTTTTGTCATTTATAATCTTTATATCGGTATTCAGTCCTCTTTTATTCAATATATTGTTACATTCAGCTGCCATTCTTTCGCTGACTTTCCTTTCACTTAGATGTGATGAAAGCGAAACCCCTTCGATTTTTGTAATTTTGCCTTGTTCTGTCAGTTTTAAAGGCGTGATCTCTCTTCCCAACGGCTTTACTTTAATCTCTATACTTCCCCCTCCGGTAGGCACATAACCCGGTTTTACCATCTTTAAATCCGCATGGAGTGAAAATCCTTTAAGCAGTTCCATCAAAACGTACTTAGTGTGAAAGGCATTGGGTGCAAAATCCTGAAAGAGACCGCCGGAAATTCTGTACACGGACGGATTGCTAGCCAGGAATCCCAAAGGCAACAGCGCAAGACCCATCATGGTTGTTGAGCCGGCAGTCCCTATATCCCAGGTGAACTCGCCGGACTTTATACGGTTCCTTCCCGGGCAAAATATTATCTCTTTAGAATTAAGGTACGCGCCTTCTACTGTAGCCCCGGTTAAAAATTTAAATGCCTCTACTGTTTTAAGATGTTGCGGTTGTAGTCCCGCCTTTTTCCTTTTAGCACGAATGTTATAAATATGCAGGTCCTTATTTAAAATGCAGGAAAGCATGAGACCATAACGCAAAATCGTGCCGCTTCCCGATTTTTCTGAACCGTCTATCTCTATCATCCTCATCTCTAAATTTGTAATTTTTTCTTATATCAAATCCTGCTCTTTAACCATTTTTTAAGCTCTCTTAAAAATATCCTTGTCGTCACCGGACCAATCCCCCTAAATTCCTGCAGCCTCATTTCTAAATCCTTGCGATTCTTTTCTTGCCTTAAAAGATTTCCCAAGGAGCCGTATCGCTGTTTTAACTCTTTAGAAATCTCTAAAAGTTTGGTTGCCGTGGAAAAGTCGTATCTTACGTAATGACCGCGATCCAAAATCTCTACTAATTTATCCCAGCCGGCCTTTAGAATCTCTTCCGGTGATAATATCTTTTCTTTCTCAAACTCAAAATAAGTCCTCTTTGCCACCTCTTGCTGAATTGGCTTTCCAAACAACAAGCTTGCCAAAAACCACTTAAAGAGCTCCTTTTCATTACCTGATTTAAGATTAATTCCCAGATCTTCGGAAAAAATCTTTTTCTTTGTCATTTTTATCCGTTTCTTCTTTAAGCCTTAAAACCTCATCCCTTAGACTTCTAGCAATGATTTCATAATCATCGATACCGGATTCTTTCTTTGCTTTTTTTATTAATTCTTCCCGAGAAAAGGGATGTCCAAAAATGACTTTCACCGGGTAAAATCTGGGCAGCCTGCTTCCCCTTGGCCAGGAAAAATGACCTACCATTCACCCATGTCAAACAAAAACTGAAAAGCCAGGGGTATGTGCCCTGGCTCTTTATTTTTTAAACAGACCGCCAATTACTTCTTCCTCCTTTTATCCTTTGCTTTGCATTCGATACAAAGCTTACCTGACGTCGGCTCATTACTAACTTGCTGGTAGCCTGATTTGGGCCATTTTGAACAATCTGAACGCCAATGCCAGGTGTCCCTTTCCTTCCTTTTGCGGTATGCCATAATAAATCACCTCCTTTTATATCTACTCCCTCCACAACCCCTTCTTATTCTCCTTTGCTTCCCGGTAAGCCTTTAAAAACCTCTCATGGCTTCTAACATTAGGGGGGCCAATTACTTATTAAGTTCATTTAATATTTTTTCCCTATCAGCAATAAGAATGATTTTCCAACTGGGGGCCGAAAAATTTTATCAAGTTGAAAAATCCTCTCTTCAGTCGCTTTCTTATAACTCTCCATCTCCCTATCTTTAGAAGTCAATTATTGACTCTTATATTCGATCTCCTCCCTCAATTTATTCAGTTCCGCTTCCTTCTGATCGAGGAGTTTCTTTGATGCTTGAAGGTCCCGCTCCTCCTTTCCGAGTTCTTCGGTGATTTCTTTAACCTTCGATTCCAATGCTTTGATCTTCAAAGAGCTCTCTTTCTCCAGTCGGGAGAGATCCTCTTTATTCTCCTCTATCGCTCGATCTTTCCTTTGAAGATCCGCCTTCAACCTTTCGCTTTCCTTCCCTTTTCTCTCAATCTCTTCGGCTTGGCTCTTGACCTGTGATTCGAATCCCTTGATCTTGGCATTCGATTCCTTTTTTAACTTTGCCATCTCTCGCTTCAGTTCAGCCACCTCAGCCTTCTCTACTGGTTTCTTTACCAATTTCTTCATCGTACTGCCCCCTTTCTTTTATCCTTCATCTTGTCTTCCTCCTTCCCAGGTGGGAAGGGTTTGAGAGTTAGGGTTTAAATTAGTCTCCTCACCATAATGACCATCATGTTTTGTCAGTGGTTATTCATGTAGAACCTTTATTTTGAGGGCATTTTAGGCATTTTATGAAGCTAAAAAGAAATAATCAAGTCCCACTAACACAAAACCCCACCTCTCTTTTGAGAAATGGGGTTTCAAAATCTCCTTACCATAACCTTCCTCCCAGGCAAGGTGATTGGAGAGCGTATTTCTATGGGGATGATAACAGAATGAGGGAGGATGTCAAGAGTCAAAAAGGGTAAGCTGCTAAGGGGACAGCCCGATCAAAAAAAAGGCAGAGCCATTTCTGACCCTGCCTCGCTCTTTGAAAATTAAATATTGATTTCTTTTTTTTGAGGACTTCACCTACTGTTGAGTCAAGGGATGTTTTGGGGATCGAAGATTACCGAAAGAAGTCATGCATCCCGATTCTACATATGATTTGAATATCGAAAGCTTTTTCCGCTTCCAGAAAGTGAAGGAAGATAGCAGATCTACGCTACGCCACTTATTTGAAAACCGGAGGTCTTTTTTCTCCTTAATTCTGCAAACCATTTATTCTGAAGATAGCACCTACAACTGTTCACTTCGATATGGGTCGAAAAGTTGACGATTACTGATTGAAAAGAGATGGAAATGGGTGATCCCATTTACCCATACCCACTGCATGGGTGCGAGATAATTTATTTGGCCTCTGCTTCGCCTTCTTTCAAAGCAGCCAGAATCTCAGAGATCGTCCGCCGGATGTCAGACGCACCAACGATTTCGGTCACAAGGGCGATGCAACGGGCGCCATGCCGCCGCACTTCGGAAACGTTGTGGACCTTGATCCCCCCGAGGGCTACGAAGGGGATGGACACACGGGAGACAGCATAATCGAGGTAATCCAGGCCCACCGGCTCACAGACATTCTTCTTGGTAGTAGTGCGAAAGAGTGGTCCCACGCCAATGTAGTCGGCACCACGCCGAATAGCGTCCTCAGCCTGTAATGGAGAGTGGGTCGAGATGCCAATGATCATCTCTTTCCCTACCAACTGCCGCACCGCTTCGATAGGATAGTCCTCCTGACCAAGGTGTACCCCGTCCGCTTCGACCATCAATGCTAGATCGGGATGATCGTTGACGATGAAGGTGGCACATGCCTCACGGGTCAAGCGTCGGATCTCCTGGCACTCTCGATACTTGTCGCTCGCATTCTTCTCCTTTGCACGGTACTGTACCAGACGCCCTCCAGCTTCCAGTATCTCCGCCACTACCTGGACGTCGCTCCGGCCGAGAGAGTATTCCTCGGCGGTGATGGAGTAAAGATCCGTGTCTAAGGCGGCACGTGCCCGCGCGCGATGGGGAAACTCGTCCTCGATCACCGTATGAACCTCACTCATAGCGCCACCCTCCCAGCCATATCCACCCCGGCTGCCACTATGGGATGCCAGTCCTTGAAAATTGCTTTGTAGCCCCGCGACTCGATGGCCTGTTTCACCGCGGGTACATCCCTCTGGTCCGATATCTCGAATTGTCCGGTCTCAGCCTCTCGATGGGATCGACCTCCCACCTGGGTGCATGACCCGGCTGACATTTTGGTCACGCCCAGTGGTATTAGATGATCACGAAAACCAGACCGTTCCCGCGTAGAGATGGTGATTCCTACACGGGGCAGGAAGATTCGCATGGCCAACATGATCTGCACAAACTCTCGGTTCCTTACCTCATGCTGAGGCTGAAAAGTGCCTTCGTGGGGACGCAAGCGCGGCAGAGAAACACTCACCTCGACTTCGGGATAAAGATGCTGAAGGTAGTCGGCGTGAAGACCGGTCAGGAAGGCATCAAGGCGCCAATCGGCCAGACCTAATAACGCACCAATGTTCACCGAACGAATGCCAGCATCGCAAGCCCGCTCCGGCGCCTCAAGCCGATAGCGATAGTCCCGTTTTGGACCCCTCGGATGCACGGCAGCATAGAGAGCACGATCATAGGTCTCTTGGTAGAGGGTGAGGCCGTCTACCCCTGACCCCACCAACTGGGTGTACTCGTCAATTTCCAGTGGATACACCTCTGCGGAAATAGAGAGGAAGTAGGGCCGCAGCACCTCCACGCATTGTCTAATATACTCGACCGAGCTCATTTTGCGCGACTCGCCGGTGAGGATGAGGATGTGGCGCAAGCCGGAAACACGGATGAGACGTGCCTCCGCGGCGACCTCTTCCAAGGTCAGACGGTCACGCCGGATGCGGTTTTGCGCGGCGAATCCGCAGTAGAGGCAGAAGTTTGTGCAGTAGTTAGCAAGATAGAGTGGTGTGTAGAGAAGGATCACCCTGCCAAAGTGCTGCACGGTAAGGGCATGTGCCCGCTGGGCCATAGGCTCGAGGTAGCGCTCGGCAACCGGGGAGAGAAGGATAAGAAAGTCGTCGGAGGTAAGGTTGGAGCTGGCCAGGACACGCTCGACATCCTCAGGCAGAACTCGGGCAAGGTCTTGGGTGAGCGAATATTTTTCAAAAGCTAGTTGTCGGTTGTAGAAAGTCATGATCCTCTATCCTCCTCTGTATCATGCAGGAAGCCCGTTAAGGGAGAGGACGCCAACGCGTAAGCCCGAACAGGCCCGAGGCCGGCATTGTAACCTCCGCGCCCCGCCTCGACGGCCAAGGCAAAAGCACGCGCCATGGCTACCGGGTCGCGAGCTGTCGCAATGGCCGTATTTACCAGGACGGCAGAACATCCCATCTCCATCGCTTCCGCAGCCTCCGAGGGGGTGCCGAGCCCGGCATCTACAATTACCGGCAATTCGATCTCCTCAATCAGTATGCGCACCAATTCCTTCGTCCTGAGACCCCGGTTGCTGCCAATGGGTGATCCCAGCGGCATAACAGCCGCCGCACCTGCCCGAACCAGCTTCTTGGCCGCTATCAGGTCTGGGGACATGTAAGGCAGCACCACGAATTCCTCAGCGGCCAGGATCTCCGTTGCCTTGATCGTCTCGTAGTTGTCAGGCAACAGGTACTTGTGATCCGTGACCACTTCGATCTTGATCCAGTCGCCGCAACCGGCGGCGCGAGCCAAGCGGGCGATGCGCACCGCCTCCTCTGCATTCCGGGCACCTGAGGTGTTGGTCATAAGGATGACCCCCGGGGGCAGATATTTCACCATGTTCTCCTGCGGAGTATCGAAATCCATGCGCCGCAATGCCACCGTGACCACCTGCGCTCCGCTGGCGCGAATGACTTCGGGGATAAGATCGTAGGAGGTAAATTTCCCTGTGCCGAGGAAGAGCCGGCAGGATAGGTCACGTCCCCCAATCCGCAAAACATCATTCATGGTTTGAGTCTCCTTTCAGCCGCCGGCCATAATTTGAATGACCTCCACCCGGTCATTTTCTTTGAGAGTGATGTTAGGCCACTCTTCGCGGCGGGTCCAACTGAGATTGTGCTCCACAGCCACCATAGCCTCAACGATGCCTCTAGAATGCAGAAACTCGACGATAGACATCTCGCGGTCGAGGCAGATTTCCTTACCGTTGACAATCAACCTCATATTGCCTCCTTCGGTATCAGGGCCTAAACAGTCAAGCCAGGGGATAGTGCGGGATCACTGCCATTCGGCAAACACATCAAGTTAAAGTGTCTTCCGGCAATAGACACCGATACAGGTGGAGTAAAGGAAGGAGATGATGAGGTTGGGTCAAAAAGAGGCTGCGGTGTATTAAACCAGAAGCATGCGAACCATCAGAGTGACTCTCCCTACGCTGGTATTACCCAGAATCAGGTTCAAAGGGTCTACGAGCCACGCCCGCACTCTCAGCCCCTACCTGGAGCTCCCCTGCAAACCAGTTTATATTTTAGAAATTAAAAAGGAGAATGTCAAGTGGCACACTGCCAGGAAATTGCCTCCCCAATTGCCCACATTTTCCGGCCAAAATTGATGATTTCCATTTCAAGTATTGTATTCTGAAGGAAAGTCCAAAAACAAGACTTCAGGAAGCAGTTATTAGAAAACCCCACCTCTCTTTTGAGAAATAGGATTTCATTATCTCCAGGGCCATATGACACCCGCTGGATTAAAAGGATGAAGGACTGGTTAGAAGAAAACCCCCGCGTCCGGGAGAGGGCAGGGTTGAATTATGTCATCAATGTTGATAGAGTGACTAAAGGATAAAGTTTAAACCGCTAAGCGCTTAACGCTCTGCGCATAGCGTTTTTAATTCTATATGATCAAGTTCATAAAAAATTTAGAGCGGCACCGGTTTTACAAGCCGCAGATAGTCTACCACCAGGCGATCCCTTCCCAAGGGGGACGATGGGCAAGGCTGGAAAGGGCGTTACCTCCTTTATTGACCCAGGCCCTGGCGGAGCTGAATATTAACTCCCTCTTCTCCCACCAGGCCGCCGCCATCCAAAAAGTGCGGGAGGGGAAGAATGTAGTCATTGCCACGCCAACGGCCAGCGGCAAGACCCTGGCGTACACCCTGCCGGTGCTCGAGTCTCTTCTCCAAATCCCAGACTCAAAAGCCCTGTACCTCTTCCCCTTGAAAGCGCTGGAGCAAGACCAATTGAAGGCCCTGGAGGAATTTATTTCCCCGATCAAAGGCCGGATCAAATTTCAGGCCGTGATCTATGATGGAGATACGTCGAGTTATCGGCGGAGGAAGATTCGCGAATCCATTCCCACGATTTTGATCACCAATCCGGACATGGTCCATCTCAGCCTGCTCCCGTTTCATACCCAATGGGAGGAACTCTTCCGCAACCTGCGGTATGTGATCATCGACGAGCTCCACACTTACAAAGGGATTTTCGGCTCGCATTTAGCGCAAATTATCCGCCGGCTGGAACGGATATGCAACTTCTATGGATCAAGGCCCCAGTTCGTCGCTTGTTCGGCAACCATTGCCAACGCCAAGGGATTTGCTGAGAAGCTAATGGGGCTTCCTTTCGAAGCTGTCGAAGAAAGCGGTGCACCCCGTGCCGGGAGAAATTTCCTTTTTCTGAATCCTACGGTGAGCCCCTATACCTTAGCCGTTAAGCTTTTCCTGGACTGCCTCGATCGTGGCTTTCGTACTTTGGTCTTTACCCAGGCCCGCAAGATAACGGAACTTTTGCACACCTGGGTTTTAAAGGATCGCCCGGACTTAAAAACGCGGGTAAGCTCCTATCGCGCCGGGTTCCTTCCGGAAGAACGCCGGGAGATCGAATGCAAACTGGTGTCCGGCGAACTTTTAGGGGTCATCTCCACCAGTGCCTTGGAGTTGGGAATTGACATTGGAGGTTTGGATGTTTGTATCCTGGTAGGCTATCCCGGTACGGTCGCAGCCACCTGGCAGCGGGGTGGCCGGGTAGGAAGAACAGATCGGGAGTCTCTCATTGCCTTAATCGCCCAGCCCGACGCTCTGGACCAGTATTTCATGCGCCACCCGCAAGATTTTTTCAGCCGGGGGTTTGAGAGCGCGATCGTGGATCCGGACAATTCCGTAATTGTTTCCAAACACTTAGTCTGTGCCAGTGCTGAGATACCGCTGCGAATGGAGGAAGATATTTTCCCCCTGCAAAAATACGAACCCTTTCTGGATCAACTGGTTGCCGAAGGGGAACTTCTCCGCAGCGCCTCGGGACGGGAATGGTTTTCCCACCGGATTCATCCCCACCGGATGGTGGACATTCGTTCCGCGGGAGAAGGTTATACCATCTTCGAAGAAGGGACGAAGCGATTGGTCGGGAAGGTCAGTGTGCCGAGGGTTTACAGCGAATGTCACCCGGGAGCGATCTACCTGCATAAAGCCGACCCGTATCTGGTCACTCATCTGGACCAGGGGAAGAGGGAAGTCTGGGTCAAACAGGTGGAGGTGGATTATTATACCCGCGCGCTATCGGAGAAAGAGACCGAGATCCTCTCGGTGGCTCAAACTCAGAATATCGCCCGGTTTACAGCCTGTTTCGGCAGGTTAAAGGTCACCGAGAGGGTTAGGGGTTTTGAGAAGCGGCGCATCTTCGGCCAGGACCTTCTCAGCGTCCATGACTTAGAGATGCCTTCCCACGTCTTTGAGACCATGGGATTATGGATGATCCTTCCGGAAAAGATCTCCCAGCAAGTGAAAGAGGCAGGCATGCATTTTATGGGCGGAATCCACGCCGTTGAACATGCCTCCATCGCCCTTTTCCCGCTTTTTGCTCTCTGCGATCGGAATGACGTGGGAGGAATTTGTTACCCGGTACATCCCCAGTTGGAAAAACCAGCGATTTTCATCTACGATGGTTACCCCGGAGGGGTGGGACTGGCGGAGTATGGTTATGGGATGCTCGCAGAACTCCTGGAAAAGACCCTTTCTTTGATCCGTGATTGTAACTGCTTGGACGGCTGCCCATCTTGCGTCCACTCTCCCAAGTGCGGATCGGGAAACAAACCCTTGGACAAGCGTGCTGCGGAATTCATCCTGAAGCAGTTATTGGGGGAAGAGGAAATTGAAGCCAAAATAGCGGATAGAGCCCGGACGCGGCCTTTAACGCTCCCGGCTGATGTTTTCCTTGAAGGGGATTCTGAACTTGCCGAGCCCGAGGCAATGCCCCGACTGCAAGATCCCCTTTGGCTCAAGGAAGAAATTTCCCGCCGCCGTATTCTTTTTCTGGACCTGGAAACCCAGAGGAGTGCCGAAGAAGTCGGCGGCTGGCAGAACAAACACCTGATGCGTTTGGCTGTGGCCGTAATTTATGATTCAAGGGAAGATTCTTTTGATATATTCAAAGAAGATCGTGTCCATGACCTGATCGCCAAACTGAAGACCGCGGACCTGGTTGTCGGGTTTAACATCGCTGATTTTGATTACCATGTCCTGAAAGGTTACTCTCCTTTCCGCTTTTCGGAACTCAAGACTTTTGACATCCTGCAAGAAATTTCCAGGCAATTAGGGTATCGTCTTTCCCTCAACCACCTGGCCCACAAGACTCTAAAGATGGAAAAATCGGCCGATGGCTTACAGTCATTGCAGTGGTTTAAAGAAGGGAAGATCGAAGAAGTGATTGCCTATTGCCAAAAGGACGTAGAGATCACCCGGGACCTCTTTCTCTTTGGCCTGGCCAATGGTCACCTGCTCTTCGAGACCAAATCCGGCCGGCTCGTTCGCCTGCCTGTGGATTGGAATTTGTTGAAAATCCTTTCCCAGAATAGGGTGTAGGGTGTTGGGTGTAGGGTGGAAGGTGGAAGGTGCTCTGGCCTTTAGCCTTTGACCTTGAACCTTATACCCTATACCTCTTTAGCACACTCGGCAGAGGAGGATAGGTACGGTGGCCGTATTAATAATCTTGTTGGCCACACTTCCCAGGACGAACTGGGTGAGCCCGGTGCGTCCGTGAGTGGACATGGCGATAAGGTCGAAGTTGCGGTCCCGGGCATGATCGACAATTTCCTGGGCATCGTGGCCATAACGGACCACTGAATTTACGTTGACCCCCACGCTTTTCAAATTGGCTTCCACTTTCGCCAGGTATTCTTCCGCCTCGCGGACGACATTCACCTGATGCTGAATAGGATCCATCCCTGGGAAGGTGTGCGCCAGTGCTACCCGTAAAAGGGTGACTTCTGCCCCGTGAATCTTGGCCAACCATTCTACGCGGGGCAGAATTCCTTCGGCCAGCTTGGAACCATCTAAGGGGACTAAAATTTTTTTAAACATCAACGGCCTCCTTTCAGCAGCTTAAATACCCAAAACCAAACCCCCATTGGCAATCCCCAAATCATATCGCGAGAAACCAACCGCAACCCGTAACCTGAAATCGGAAAAATGAATTAGATGACTTTCTCTTCCCGCAACCGATCAATTTTCCTTTGGTCGTAGCCTAAAACGTCCTTGAGAACTTCTGCGGTGTGTTCTCCCAATGAGGGTGGAGAAATCCGGTATTGAACGGGAGTTGGGGAGAGTTTCATGGGAGATCCGACGACTTTGTACTTGCCAGTCACCGCATGTTCCATTTCCACCACCATCTCCCGGGCCAGAATTTGCGGGTCGGCGAGTACCCGGTCGATGGTGTTGATGGGACCGCAGGGGATCTCAGCCGCAGCAAGGAGCCTGAGCCATTCCTCAGAATCTTTTTCGAGGAAAATTTTCTGAAGAAAAGAAACCAACTCTTTCCGGTTGGCCACGCGCGCCTTAAATTTAATAGGACGCAGATGTACGCAGATAACAACGGAGCATTATTTTATTTTTAGTTTTTCCTGATCATCTGGGTTTACCCTGTTAGATAGTAAACATCTAACAGGGTGAATCCGTGTCCCAAGATGTTTGAGGATTTACCTTTGATTCTTTTCACCCGGACTTCCTCCGGGCTGGGAGCACCTCTGATTTCTTTTAACGATTGGCCTTGCGAATCCCCAATTGATCTAAGGCGATGATGGTCTTCTGGATGTTGGCCGTTCCTTCGACAATGGCAATGGATTTGGCGTCCCGGTAATAACGGGCTACAGGATACTCCGTGGAGTATCCATAAGCACTGAGAATCCTCATGGCAAAATCTGCGGCTTTCCCGGCCACTTCACCGGCAAAATATTTGGCCATGGAAGTTTCCAGTACATTGTTCAAAGACCCCTCATCTTTCTGGACAGCCGCGCGGTATACCAGAAAACGGGCAGCTTCCAGCTCGGTGGCCATGATGGCTATCATATCTTGATTCATTTGAAACTGACCAATCTGTTGCCCGAATTGCACGCGCTCATTACAATACTTGACCGACGCGTCGAGGCAGGCCTGGGCAATCCCCAACCCTCCGGCGGCACAGGAAAGGCGGGTCTGGTTCAGGGATCCAAAGACATGCTTTACACCATCCCCCAGTGAGCCCAGCAGAGCATCCTTAGGGACTTTGACGTCCTCGAGGATAATTTCTCCCGTGGGCGCGGAGTGCAAACCCAGCTTATCCAAAGGGCGAGTCGTGATCCCGGGAAGGTGCATGTCCAACAAAAATGTGGAGAGGCCTTTGCTCTTGGCCGCCGGGTCATGGTAAGCGTAAAGGATACAGAGATCGGCCACCTGGGCGTTGGAAATCCAGGTCTTCGCTCCATTGAGCAAAAAGTAATCTCCCTTCGGGATTGCCGTGGTCTTCAGGGACATGACATCCGAGCCGGCGTTGGGTTCGGTGATGCCGAAGCAGCTGATATGTTCCGTGAAGACCAGGGGAGGAATATATTTTTTCTTTTGCTCTTCCGTGCCATACCGCAGGATGGAAAAGGCCGGGCCAAAGGTTTGCATATTAAAAGTAACCCGCAAAGAAGCGCTGGCCCGGGCGACCTCTTCCGTAATGATCGTCCCGGCCAAAAAACCCATTCCATTTCCTCCATATTCTTCGGGAATGAGCGTCCCGTAAAAACCCAAGTCAGCCATTTTCTTGATAACTTCCCGGGGGAAATAATGTTCCGAGTCCCATTTGTCCGCAAAGGGAGCGATTTCCTTTTCGGCAAAATCCCGGGCCGTCTCCCGAATGGCCTGTAATTCTTCGCTCAATTTGAAATCCATTTTTCCCTTCCTCCTTGTGAGCCAGCTTGCTATTCTATTCGATAATCATCATGACCATATCGGTTTCACAAGTCTGGCCGACGGAGACCCGAATTTCCTTCACCACACCGGATATCGGGGCCACGATGGGCATCTCCATTTTCATGGCCTCCATAACGGCCACCTCGTCATCTTCTTGTACCCGGTCGCCTACTTTTACTTTAATGTCTACGATCTTTCCCACCATGGGGGCTGTTACATTTTGAGCCATAGAAAAGTCTCCTTTCTTTTTCCTTCTTATGATTTTATCAAGAATGTCTTTCGGTTGACATTCTAACCAAAAACTGCTATGGCCAGCAAAGAAATCTTGGGTTTTACTTATTCCCCTTAATACTTCACGATTTCTTTCCGGCAAGGACAGGTTTTTTAGCCGCAAGATGAGAGAACTATTCACCTATACCCCATGAGTATTATTTTGTCAACCTCTATGAGAGGCGCAAGGCGCAAGGTGTAAGGCCATAGGCGATAGGCTATTGGCAAAAGGGAAAAGGTAGTACCCATAGCCTATCGCTTTAGGTCTCGACGGTTTCTTTTTTATTGACTTTTGCCCCATGGGCTATTTATAGTTGATCGAGCAAGGCTTAGAAGATTTGACTCCAGCTGTAAATCATACTCAATTCCAAACGAACTGCATCGGCAATGTTGTGTAAAGCTACTTTCTTGCCAAGGGGGGCTCAAACCTTTAACTTATGGTTGGCCCGTTTTATTCCCCACTCCTTTCTCTTTGTCATCCTATTTACCTTTATTGCCTATTTGATGGGGATCTTCGGTGCCTATAAGGGTCCCTTTGACATGGTTAAGTTCTGGGTCAATGGGTTTTGGAACTTCCTTGCCTTTGCCATGCAAATGGTCCTGATGGTGTTAACAGGTTTCAGTGTAGCCAGCGTTCCCCTCGGCCAAAAAATTTTGCGGTATTTGGCAGTAGTTCCTAAGACTCCCCGGGGGGCGATTATGTTCCTGACGGGAATCAGTGCCGCCATCTCCTGGCTTCATTGGGGTATGGGGATTGTTGCTGGAGCGTTCTTAGCACGGGAGATGGGGAGGAGAATTCCGAAGATCGATTACCCTTTGCTTGTGGCCAGTGCTTACATCGGGATGGGCGCAGGAACTTTCGGCGTGTTTTCCTGGGAACCCCTAGCCGTTAGCAAAGCGGGACATTTTTTTGAAAAATCCATCGGCATTATTCCCCTAAGCCAAACCTCTTTTAGCACCCTGGCCCTGTTAGGATTTGGTTTGGGAACCCTTGCGGTAATCTTGCTGATGGGCCTGATCTGCCCCCAAGACGAAGATGCTGTTTCTCCCGAAGCAGAAATTTTAAAGCGTTTTGAGGAAGAGGACGCCTTGGAAGTTGCTTCTACCGTCGCCGAGAAGGAGTTGAAAAAGAAAGGGAAAATACCCTTTGGCGTCTGGTTGGAGCACAGCCGGTGGCCGGTTTGGTTAATCTCCATCATGGGATTTTCTTATATCGTTTATTGGTTCTACGGGCGAGGGTTTGACCTCAACTTAAATATTCTTAATTTTGTTCTTCTATTTTTGGCTCTTTCCTTCCATGATACTCCCATGCGTTTCTTGAAATCCATAGAAAGGTCAGCCCGCCCTGCTTTTGGGATTATTGTTCAATTCCCCTTCTATGCCGGAATTCAAGGAATGCTGGCTTCATCGGGGCTGGCGGCCATCCTGTTTCAGTGGCTCGTGGCAAGTTCTTCGGCGGCGACTTATCCTCTCTGGGTTTACCTCGATGCGGCTGTGGTCAACCTTTTCGTACCGACATCAGAAGGGATCTGGGAAATTCAGGGTTCACTGGTTATAAAAACGGCGCAAGGTCTAAGCGCCAGCATCCCCCGGGCGATCAGCGCTTTTACTGCCGGGGAGGTCATTGGGAATCTCATTCAACCCTTCTGGGCTATCCCTTTGTTGGGAATTTGCGGTCTTGCCATGCGCGATATTATGGGCTATTGCTTTTTGGCTTTTATCCTCCTTTCTTTGCTCTGGATTTTCGGCGTTACCTTTTTACCGCTATAAAAGAACATCTCGCCAAGGACATAGCAGGGAAGGATTTTTTTAAGTTAAAACGGGGAGGAAAAAATGACGGTCATTACCGGGAGAGATAGGATTCGGGCTTGTATGAAGCGGTCGATCGCGGACCGAATTCCTGTTGGTTTAATTTTGGGCCCTTTTCCGGCGCGGGTGCTGGGATGCTCCTTAAAAGATTATTGGACCGATGGGAAAAAATTGGCCGAAGCCACAATGGCCTGTTATGAACTTTTCCAGCACGACAGCGTGGGTGTCTCTTGGGATACCCTCTTGGAAGCCGAAACGGCAGGGGCGCCTTTGGAATTTCCTAACGACAGCGTGCCGCGGGTGCAGCATTATATTCTTTCTCGAAAATCCGCTTTGGCTTCGTTGCGTGTTCCCGATCCTGATCACAGTGGCAGATTTCCTCAATATATAGAAGCCTGTCGGGCAGTCGCCAATAACCTGCATGGACCTTCCTTATGGGGAAGTGCCACCGGGCCGTGGACTATCGCTACCGGCCTGCGGGGTGCGCAGGAATTGATTTACGATACAATCGATGACCCCTCCTTTGTGGACGACTTAATGAAGTTTACCACCGAGGTTACAAAGATACTGGGCTCACGGGTCATCGCAACAGGTCTATCTTTGTCGATGGGGGAAGCGGCTTCTTCCTGCAGTCTTATCTCCCCGGCGATTTACCGACGGTTCATCAAGCCGCGTCATCAAGAAATCATCCAATTTTTTCGAGAGAGAAAAGCAGGCTTATCCTTACACGTCTGCGGTTACCTTGACCCCATCATGGAAGACCTGGTTGATTTGGGCATCGTCGCCTTGAGTTTAGACAGCCCTTCATCTTTGAGAAGAATGGTGGAAGTTTCCCAAAAGAAGATTGTATTAATAGGAAACGTGGCCACGTCCCTCTTTGTCAATGGGACCGAGGAAGAGATAGAATCTTCCGTGCAAGAATGCATCCGCATAGCTGCTTCCGGGGGAGCCTACATCGTTTCCTCCGGTTGCGAGCTTCCTTACAACGCCACGCGGGAAAGGGCTCAGTTCTTCATCAAAGCAGCGCGGGAATATGGGAAAGCTGAGAGGATTCCGGCAGGATGAATGGAGAAAAAATTGTACTTTGAGGAAAAATTTTTATGAACCACCTTCAGGAAGTGCATGAGGGAGTTTACTTGGTGGGGTCCCCAAATCTTACCGCCCCCGAGGATTGTTGTGTTTATCTTCTTGACTTAGGCGACTTGGTAATGATTGACGCCGGCGCAGGAAAAAGTGTATTCGCTCTGTTGGAGAATGTTGCGTCCCTCGGGTTGGGCCACCGACCCATTGCGGCGATTGTGGCCACGCACTGCCATGTTGATCATGTGGGGGGGATCCCCCTATTGCGGGAGCGCACCGGATGTCAGGTTATCGCCCATGAGCGAGATGCGATGGCCATGGAAATCGGAGATTCCCAAAAGACGGCAGCAGCATGGTATAATGTCATCTACCCGCCCACCCCTGTGGATTATAAATTAAGCGAGGTGCGGGAAGTGTTAAAATTTGAGAAAGGAGAAATTTTGTGCCTGCATACTCCCGGTCATACTCCCGGATCGATTTCGATCATCCTGGATCATAACGGCAAGAGGGTACTTTTTGGACAGGATATTCATGGCCCTTTTGCGGATGCTTTCGGGTCTGACCTGGCAGCTTGGAGGAAGTCAATGGAAGTCCTTTTGGGATTGAAAGCGGACATCCTCTGTGAGGGTCATTTCGGAGTCTATCGGCCGGAAGAGGAAGTGGAGCGGTATATTCGTAATTATCTGCATATGTACGGGAAGGATAAAAAATAAATCGTCCTAAGAAGCAGGGCTTGAGAAAAAAACCATCCGGGATTGTTACCCTGATTACCGACTTCGGCCTGGTGGGTGAATACGCCGGAGCGGTAAAGGGGGCTATCTTGAAAGTCAATCCCCGCTGTCAAGTGGTGGGCCGGATTCTCTTCGCTGATGCCTTCGGTAATTTGATTACGAATATATCCCGTGGAGAATACGGATCCCAAATCGGAGATCGGCCTTGGCAAATCAAAGGAAAAGGCTGGCGCATCGATCGGCTCCAGGAAACTTACCATGATGTCCATCCCGGTCAGCCCCTGGCTCTCTTCGGGAGCGCGGGATTGCTGGAGATCGCCATCAATCGCGGCAACGCCCAATGGGCTCTGGGCCTAAAACCAGGAGACTTGATTTCCATAAACCGATTGTGAACAACCTAAAACAACTGTCTTTTGTGGCTCTATTCCTTTTATTGATCCTCGGCTTTTTACTCCCAAGGAACGACTTCCCTCCCGTTGCGGCCAGCTGGACCCCTGACCAAGAATGGGAAAATGCCCTGGCTCTTTACAAGAAGAAAGAATACCTTCAAGCCCTACCCATCCTCCAGAGGCTGGAAGAAAATTATCCCAACCATTCTTTCCGGGCGGATGCGCTTTTTATTCAGGCCCAGGTACTACGGGGTCTGCATCGCTGGCCTGAAGCCGCTCAGGTTTTTGCCCAGGCCAGGGCGGTCCATGCCAAACTTGCGGATTATGCTCTCTATTACGAGGGAGAAGCTTGGCAAATGGCCAAGGAAGGTAAGAAGAGTTTAGAAGTTTGGCAACGCCTCATCAATCAATACCCGGCAAGCCTCGCGGTTCCGCCAGCCGAGTTGAAGATGGCGGAAATTTATTTGCAGTTCGGTGATTATCTCCGGTGTGCGGAACTTAGCGAAAAGCTTTGGAAAAAAAAATCGCGAAAAGAGATTTCCGCTCAAGCATTGATTTTTTTAGGACAAGCTCAGGAAGGCCTCGGTCAATGGGCCCGCGCCATCGAAACCTACCAAGAGGTTTGGTTGCAATATCCTCTTCTTCCGTTGGCTACAAATGCCAAGAGCAAATGGGAGTCTTTGGCCCAAGAAAAAAAACTTCTCGTAAAAAAAATTCCCCCCCCGGATCTCTTGCGCCGAGCCTTATATTTCTACCAGGCTCGCCTCTATGAAGTGGCGTTGAGTGAGATAGAACGGCTCGAAGGCTTTCCTCTTCCTACCTATCCGCAAAGCTACGCCGGTGAATTCTGGATCGATGAACTCTACTTTCACCGGGGGATGTGCCTTTTCTTCCTGAAGCAATATTCGCGAGCCATCGAGGCCTTTCGTGTTGTGGTCCGCCATTCCCGGAATGAGGAGATGGCTGAAAGATCGCTTTTCTGGACTACCCGGGCACTTTTTCGTCTGGGGCGCAAAGAAGAAGCCCTCAATACCTTTTTCTTTTTTCAAAAGACTTATCCGCAAAGCCCCTTCATGGACCGGGCCCTTTACTTGAAAGCCCAGATTTTCGATGAGGGGGGGGATATGGCCCAGGCTATAGCGATTTACCGTGAATTGGCGGAAAAGTTTCCGCAGAGCTCCCTGCGATTCCAGGCTAGGTGGCAATCGGGGTGGCTCCTCTTTAAAAACCAAGAATGGCGAGAGGCCATCCAAGCTTGGGATTTTCTGCAAACCCTGCACCCCCATTCCCCTTGGCCCGAGAAGGTGGCGTATTGGAAAGGCCGAGCCTTACTGGCTCTGGGGCGTCCTCAGGAAGCCGAAGAAAATTTTCAGAAGCTTCTGAATGATTACCCAACTTCTTATTACAGCCGGTTGGCCTCAAACCGGGGGGAATCTTTCCAGACTACGAAGGGATTTTTGGCTCCCCTGCAAGATCAGCCTTTGGGACTTCTCCTTGAGGGGAAAAGCCAGCCCCCGGGATATGAAAGTGAGCACTTAGAAAAGGGTAGGCTTTTGACGCGTATGGGATTGTTACCGCAAGCCATGGAAGAACTTGAAGTTGCCGAAGAGGAAGGGAAAAAGGCTGAGGGAATCCAGAAGGAAATTTCTTACCTCTACCGCGAAGTGGGAGAATACCATCGTTCCGCTCTTTTGGTGCGCAGGAACTTCAGCCTCAAACCCCTGACCGGCCGCCCTTTGAAAAAGGATCAGGACCTTTATCTCTTGGCGTACCCTCTGGGCAATCCTTTTTGGGTCAACCCGTACGCCCAGAATCAGAACCTGGACCCGGCACTGCTAAGTGCAGTCATTTTGGAAGAAAGCCGGTTTAACCCGCAAGCGCTTTCCGTGGCAGGCGCTCGAGGATTGATGCAGATCATGCCCCACACCGGCCATCAGGTCGCCCGGCGGTTAAAATTGCATCCTTTTTCCGCCAGGCTCCTTTTTGAACCCGAAATGAATTTGCGCCTCGGAAGTTGGTATCTTGCCCATTTGCTGCAAGAATTCGAAGGGAAAGAAGCGTTAGCGCTGGCGGCCTATAACGCCGGCCCGCAGGCAGTCCGTGATTGGGTAACCCCAAAAAACACGCTGAGGGAAGATGAATTCGTTGAAAATATTCCTTATCGGGAAACGAGAAATTACGTAATCCGTGTGCTCAGCAGCGCCCGGGTGTACCGGTTGCTTTACGGGTTCCCCTCCAAAAAGAGCGACTCCTGAAAAGTCCTTCAAAACAAGAACTTGCGCTCATGGCCAGCCAAGTAATTTAGCGGCTCCACCGCAGCCCAGGCAGCCCGCTTCATGGAAATGAGGTGAGAAATGGAAAAAGTATTCCGCAAGATGGCAGCCACTCCTTCCCAGCCGATCTGGGACCAGGCATAGCCCGCTTTGTAAAGCTCGGTAAACTCCCGGTAAAAATCGTCCAGCTTGAGCTTGGTAGGAAGAACTACGTGGACGTAATCGAAGAGCTCATAATTGGTGGTGACCAGTTTCTCTTTGAGGCGGGCAAACAGTTCCGTGCCGGGTAGCGGGGTGAGGATGGTCAAGGAGGGAGAGTAAAGCTTTCGGTCGAGAATGTACTGACGCAGTCGCCGGAAGTCATTTTCCTGGAAAGAGGGGTCGATGATGAAAGCGGCGATGACTTCCATTCCATGGGCCCGGAGGATCTTCAGGGCCTCCTCGTTGTTCTGGACTGAGTTGTGCTTGTTCAGCCGGCCAAGATCCTCTTCATCGATCTTCTCAAATCCAATGTAAACCTTCCAGAACCCGGCCTTTCTCAGAAGAGGAATGACCTCGGGGTGCTGGACGATCGCGTCGCTGCGCGCCTGGAACATGAAGCGCTTCTTGATCCTGTTCCCGATGAGTAGCTCAGCGATGCGCTTGGCTCGGGGCACGCTGATGAGGAAGTTGTCATCCGCCAGGAAGATGTACTTATCCCGAATGGTTTTAATCTCCTGCAGGACGCGCTCCGGACTCATCATCCGACATTTTCCCTGGAAGAATTTCCAGACGCTGCAGAAATCACAGCGGTAGGGGCAGCCGCGGGCCGTCTCCATGATGGAGAAGGGTTTTTGGAAACCCAGGTGGTAATGGAACCGGTAGCGCTGGGTGAGGTGGCGTGCCGGGAAGGAAACCTTATCCAGGTTGGCAATCAAAGGACGTTCGGCAGTAAAGTGAAGGCCCGACGGTTCATTCAAGGCCATCCCAGGAATGGTTCGAAGATCATCCCCGTTTTCCCATGCCCGGACTACGTCGCGGATGGCCACCTCTCCTTCGCCGATTACCACTCCGTTGATTAAGGGACTGAAAAAATCTTCGGGGGAAAGAGAGGCATGGTGGCCACCGATAAATACTGGAACATCCTGACGCCAGTTTTTGATCCCTGCGGCGATCTCCCGGGTCTGGTAGACGTCGATGGTGAAGGAGCAGTTGATCCCGCAGAAGTCTGGCTGGAAGTCACGCAGAATTTTGGGTAGGTGATTTTCCAGGCGCAAGTCTAAAATTTTAACGTTGTGCTCGGGCATGCTACCGGCGATTGCCTCCAGGCCTAACGGCTCCACAACAGCCAGGCTCTGGAAGCCGAGACATCGATCCTGCGATGGCTGGATGAGTAAAATGTTCATTTTTTACATCCTTAGTAAAAGTTGGTTTTTAAAAAAAAGTCCCTTGTAATGAGCCTCGATTACAAGGGACCTTGCCCAGACTGGCGGGGTCGACGGGATTCGAACCCGCGGCCTCCGGCGTGACAGGCCGGCGTTATAGACCAGCTTAACTACGACCCCGGTAGGCGGAACAGGGATTGAACCTGTGACCTCCCGCGTGTAAGGCGGGCGCTCTACCCAACTGAGCTATCCGCCCTGAGCATTGCATATTTCCTCACCTTAAAAAATTATAACATAATTCTTTAGGAAAGAGGAAGGGTTTGGCGCGAGGAAGCCCTTGTAGGAGGCTCCAAGGCCTCATTTTACCGCTGATTTTAAAGCAGCTCCCGCCCGGAATTTGGGCACATTCGCTGCCTTGATGTTGATCTCTTTGCCGGTTTGAGGGTTTCTTCCTTTGCGGGCAGCCCGGCGGAGGACTGCAAAGGAACCAAAACCAACCAGGGTGACCCTCTCCTTTTTTTTCAAGGCGGCAGTTACACTCCCCAGGAAAGCTTTCAATGCTTTTTCGGCGGCAGATTGGCTAAGGCCTGCCTTTTTGGCCATAGCCTTACTTAAATCACTTTTGGTCACGGTCTGGCCCTCCTCTCTTAGCAAAGATGATTTAAAAACATTTTATTCTCTACCAGGTTAATTTTTTTTGTCAAGGGAAATTCTTACCTGGGACCGGAAATGATTGCTAAGGCATCTGCGCCGAGATTGTGAGAAAAAATTTTTCAGGCTGACTCGGCCTTTTTCTCGTAAAGAACGATCGGCTTTTCTTTGCGGAGAATGGTTTCTTCGTTAATGATGCATTCCTTAATGTTGGTTTGCGAAGGTAAATCGTACATGATGTCGAGCATGATGGATTCCAGGATGGAACGCAAACCTCGAGCTCCTGCCTTGCGTTTTAAAGCTTCTTTGGCGATGGCCACGAGGGCTCCGTCGGTGAAACGCAGTTTGACCCGCTCAAATTCGAAGAGTTTTTGGTATTGCTTAATCAGAGCGTTCTTTGGTTCTCGCAGGATGGAGACTAAAGCGGTTTCGTCTAAATCGTCCAGAGTGGCGGTCACAGGCAACCGCCCTACAAATTCGGGGATGAATCCGAACTTGAGCAGGTCCTCCGGCTGCACTTCCCCCAGTAACTCTCCCAGACGCCTTTCGGAGCGGCTTTTGATGTTTGCCCCAAAGCCCATGGTCTTAGACCCGATGCGCTGCTCAACAATCCGATCCAAGCCAACGAAGGCGCCGCCGCAGATAAACAGGATATTTTGGGTGTTCACCTTGATGAAGTCTTGTTGGGGATGCTTCCGGCCTCCCTTAGGGGGGATGTTGGCGATGGTCCCTTCGATGATTTTCAACAGGGCCTGTTGGACTCCCTCGCCGGATACGTCGCGGGTGATGGAGGGATTCTCAGATTTGCGAGAAATTTTATCGATCTCATCGAGGTAGACGATCCCGCGCTGGGTTTTTCCCGCGTCGAATTCGGCGGCCTGGAGGAGGTTGAGGATAATATTTTCCACATCTTCCCCAACATAACCAGCTTCGGTTAGGCTGGTGGCGTCGGCGATGGTAAAGGGCACATTGAGGATACGGGCCAAGGTCTGGGCCAGTAAAGTTTTCCCTGAGCCGGTAGGGCCGATCAGCAGAATGTTGGCTTTTTGTAGCTCGACCCCGTCCAATTCCAGGCGAGAATCGATTCTTTTGTAGTGGTTATGAACGGCCACGGCCAGTATTTTCTTGGCCCGCTCCTGGCCGATAACGTACTGGTCAAGGATGGCCTTAATCTCCGATGGCTTGGGAACGGCCAGTTTGCGCAGGGCAGCTTCTTCTTTCTCCACTTCTTCGACAACGATGTCATTGCACAGGGCCACACATTCATCGCAGATGTACACCGCCGGCCCAGCGATGAGCTTCTTCACTTCCTCCTGGCTTTTGCCGCAAAAGGAGCAGAAGAGCGATCCCAAACGGTCCGGTCCTTTTCGATCGACCATGGCAGAGTCTTTTTTAAAACTACCCGCTTTGGGGGAGTTCCTTCTTGAAGATGACTTCGTCGATCAAGCCGTATTCCTTGGCTTGTTCCCCGTTCATAAAAAAATCTCGTTCCGAATCCTTCTCAATTTTTTCGATAGGCTGTTGGGTATGGCGGGCCAAGATTTGATTGATTTCGTCTTTCATCCGCAGGATTTCTTTGGAGTGAATGGCGATGTCTGTGGCCTGTCCTTGCACCCCGCCCATAAGTTGGTGGATAAGGATGCGGGAGTGGGGGAGAGCAAAGCGTTTCCTGGGTTCGCCAGCCGCCAAAAGCACGGCAGCCATGCTGGCGGCCTGCCCCATACAAAGGGTCGAAATTTTGGGCTTGATGTATTGCATGGTATCGTAGATGGCCAACCCTGCAGTCACCAAACCCCCTGGGGAGTTGAGGTAGATATGAATGTCTTTATCGGGGTCTTCAGCCTCCAGGAACAAAAGCTGGGCAATGATCAGGTTGGCCAGGTAATCATCGATGGGCGTTCCGATGAAAATAATCCGGTCTTTCAGGAGACGGGAATATATGTCATACGCCCGTTCCCCCCGGGAGGTCTGTTCGATAACCATGGGGATGAGATTCATTCTGTTACCTCCGGAAAAGCCTCTACCGGTGTCGTTGGAAGGGCATTGATCCCTGTCCTTATTTTAGCTTGACTCATTAGAAAATCAAGGGTTTTTTCCTCTAGCATTTGCGCCCGTAGATCTTCCCCAAGGTCTTTTTTTTGGTAGAAATTTTTTACTGCTTCCACGCGCTGGTTGATCTGGGCTGCCAGCTTCTCAAATTTTTCTTCTATTTCGGCTTCACTGACCGATAATTTTTTCACCTCAGCGATCTTCTCCAGGATCAGGCTACCCTGTACGTCCCTTTCCGCCATTGGTTGGAAAGACTCACGGAGTTTCTGGCGGTCTACATTGGCTTCCTCGAGCTTCATTCCTTGCCGGGCCAAGCGGATTTCAGTTCTGGAGATGAGGTTTTGCACCTGCCGTTCGACCATGCTTTTGGGTACGGGGAATGGGTGTCTTGCTATGAGAAGATCGAGGATTTTCCCCTTGGCTGCCTGATGGGCTTGGTCTTTTTTCTGTTCTTCGAGGGTCTGGCGCAGGCGGGCTTTAAGGTCGGCGAGGGAATTGTAATCGCCAACGTCTTTGGCCAATTCATCATCCAGAGGGGGAAGAATCTTCTCTTTGATTTCTTTGACTTTGAGGTGGACATGGATTTCTTTGCCGGCCAGTTCTTTCTTGGAATAATTTTCGGGTAGAGTAAGGGGGATATCTTTCTCCTCGTTTTGGGAAAGGCCGATTAACTGCAGGTCTAAATCTCCGACCAACGTTTTGGAAGCAGCTTCCACGAGATGGTTGTTGACCTTCCATCCCTCTAAGGGCTTTCCCGACAGGCTGCCCTCAAAATCGAGGATGACAAAGTCTTTCTCCTGGATGGGGCGAGGTACATCCAAGGGTTTCAGTTGGGCATGGGAGTCCTGAAGAATTTTGAGTTGGGCTTCGACTTCCTCATCAGAAACGCTGACCACGGGCATCTCTACTTCCAACCCCAAGTATCTATCGACTGTGACTTGAGGTTTCACTTCAACCGTAACGGTATAAGTAAAATCCTTTCCTTCCTCAAAGACCCGGTCAAGGACTGTGGGTTCGGCAACGGGCAAAAGGTGATGTTCTGCCACGGCTTTCCTGAAAGAATCTATGATCAGCTTGGAAGCAACCTCTTCCTCAATTTTAGTCTTATAATAGCGGCTAAGGATAGACCGGGGGACCTTCCCAGGACGAAATCCTTTGAGTTTTACATTCTGGTTTAATGTCCGGTAGGTAGACTCCAGTTCTTCGGCAACAGTGTTGCTGGGGATTTCGAAGAAGATTTTTTTTTCATATGGGCTGATGGTTTCGATTTGTACCTTCATGCGCACCTCTTTAACGGATGAATAGATCTCTTTACCCCAGAGGCCACAGAGGGCACAGAGAATAATGCCTTTCCTTCAGGGAAGGGGACGTGAAAGAATGCTTTCCCAACTTTCCAATCAAAGGGAGGTAATTCCTCTTGGAGTTCTGTGAGCTGCGGTCGATGATCGTGAAACAAAAGTTTAAATTAATTTATCAAAATTATAAGGGAAAGTCAAATTATCTATTGCCGAACTCCGAATGCGGATGGCGGAATTCAAGAAGAGGCCATTTTCTACGCCCCAGCATGTTGATTGATCGGCAGGAAAAGTTAAATGATCATCCCGGATTCAGCGATCCGCAATTGCCATAAAGGAGAGAAGGATGCTATGATCTTTACGGAGGTAGGATGATCCCCACGCCCAATGAATGTTGCGCTCTTTTGCAGGCCTATAAGGTTCCTGAACATATCATCCGACAAACCAGAATCCCTTATTTCCCTTCAGCCTACTACTTTCCCGAGGGGGGAGCAAGCCTCTCCGGAAAGTTCATCAAGCCGTGATAAGTAAGCTTGCCCTTAACATCACCGAAGAAGCGGATATCTTTGACCACCCCTGAGATCGGGACGAGTTCTCGGTTAAACCAGATTTCCAATTCCCCCTTTTTCCGGCCCCACATTTCTCTATTTAAAAGAATCCGAACGAAGTAGTCTTTCCCCGATTTATCGGTTTCCTCCGCCCGTTTGATTTCAGTTTCCTCTTTTGAAGCCACGCGCCAACGGATCGTCTCTTCCCCTTTCCTGGGCAAAGTCCTTAAAATAAATTCTTTTCCTGGTTCGACTTTGCCATACACCCCAAAACGGAAATTATAAAAGGCGGTTACTGGGTCATCGTAGAGGATCCCGGGGGGAATTTCCAGCTCTTCGCGGTTTTTCTCTCCTTCTTTTTCAATCTCAATTGATACCTTACGGGCGGCATAATCGTACACCGTGGTTTTTTTGCGGAACCATTCCCCGATGATGGAATTCTCCTCAAAACGAAGGGGAATAAGCCTCTGGCCGTTATTGATCGTGCCCATCGTGGACCGATAAACTTCCCGCCGATAACGGGTGAGCCATCCCACTAAGCCGTCGGCTTTGCCCTCGTGGAAAACCATGTATTTGTCGTTTCCCAAATTACGAAAATTGGCCATTCCTCCTCCGACTGGAAAAAATATCCAGAATCCAACCTTACATTCTAACACTTCTCCGGAAAACCCTTGCCCAATTGGATCCGCCGTATTCTCCCCCCGGGAAATACCGGGAAGAAGGAAGAAAAGGAAAAGCCAAAAGGAGGTGATGAAATTGACTTTTTGCATCATAGCCGCAGAATCCTTATTGCACTCAATAAAAATATTAAGAGGGGTATAAAAATCTGTCAAGAAAATTTCCTCAGATCTCCCCCTGGCCAAACTTCTAAAGCAGTGTTAAGTTGGAATTATTATTGTATAATAAAAAACATCAATCAACCCGGGAGAAAAAGATGACGACCTATCTGATCATCGGGAATGGGGTGGCGGGCAACTCGGCGGCAGAAAGCATCCGGAAAATCGATTCTCAGGGAAATATTTTGATGTTTTCCAGGGAAAAATATTATTTTTATTATGTGCCGGCGCTACCAGAGTATTTAGCCGGGCGGAAGCAAGTGAAAGATTTTACGATCCACAATGAGAAATGGTATGACCAAAACCGGATAGAACTACATTTAGCCACCGAGATTGTTGAGGTCGAAGCCCCGCAAAAAGCGGTTGTCGCCAAGAGCGGAAGGAGATTTCCCTATGACCAACTCCTGCTGGCCTGCGGCGGAAACAGTTTCCTCCTCCCCATTCCGGGATCACAATCCCCAGGGGTTTATACGCTGCGGACGATTGAGGACACCGAGCGCATTCGCCGGAGAGCTCAACAATGCCAAAAAGCGGTTGTGATCGGCGGCGGATTGCTCGGCCTGGAGGCAGGAAACGGCTTGCGCCAGGTTGGATTGGAAGTTTCCGTGGTCGAGTTTTTTCCAAGACTTCTTCCGCGGCAGATGGATGTTGCCGGAGCTGCCCTGCTCAAAAGCCAGATGGAGGAAATGGGGTTTCGCTTTTTCCTGGGGGCCAAGATCCAAGAAATCATTCCCGAAAAAGATGGCTTTTGGGTCTGCCTGGAAGGAGGGGAGAGGTTAAAAACGGAAATGGTGCTAATTTCCGCGGGGGTCAGGCCAGAAGTGGCCTTAAAAAAATCTTTGGACCTACAAGTTGACCAAGGGGTCAAAGTAGATGATGGGATGAGAACTGGGCTGGAAGGGATTTTCGCTGCCGGGGATCTCGTAGAACATAGAGGGAGATATTATGGGATCTGGCCGGCATCCATGGAGCAGGGAAGAGTCGCCGGGTCCAATATGGCGGGGCAAGAGCTGCGGTACCAGGGGACGGTGCCTGCCAATGCCCTCAAAGTGGCGGGGATTGACTTGGTGGCAGCGGGGGAGATTGACTCCGAAGCAAAGATGGAAGCGATCGTTATGAAAGATGAAGCCAGAAGGACCTACCGGAAATTGGTCTTGAAGGATAATGTGATCGTGGGAGCGATTCTGCTCGGAGATACCCGGGGCAATGACGAAATTCAAAAGGCGATTCAATTGCAAAAAGATGTATCCGCCTTCAAAGGAAGCCTGGGTAGCCAAACGTTTGACTTTTCAAAACTGAAATAGGTAAGATCGTATCGAGGTAGCGTTTTTGAAAAGGACCGCACTGCGCCCCTGGAGCAAGTGCAGCGTCTTTGTGCCAAGATGCGTTCGGCGGGGAAAAGCTGTGAACTCTAGACCATTCCCGGAGCCGGCCATGTTTTTAATTTCCGCGATGAGGAAAAGGGGCAAATCGCCTGGGAAAAAACATGGCAATTTTTGCAAGATCACGTCAAAAAGCCACTCTTGGGAGCAACGGAGAGGGGTCAGGGGCAATAAAAAACTTTCCCTCAATCTCGTGAAAGCCCCTTTTACCCTGTTGATTCTCTTGCGGCAATTGAATATACTTAAATTAACTTTTTAACTTCAACCCTGTAACTTTTACGCTATACTTTCCAGGATGGTATTGGCCTGGATAAGGAATTCAGCGGCCATTTTTTCTAAAAAACGAAAAAGGAGGGAAACCAAGACAAAGTTCAGGTCGACATGGGGTACAGTGAATAAACTCCAGGGATTGGCCCTGGCAACTTTCAAGGAGAGGAGGCAAGAACATGTGGATTCTGCGATTAAACATGAATGACCACACTTATCGCCTTAGTGGAGTTCCGGAAGCCTACAAGAATCTGGGGGGACGAGGTGCGACCTCTACCATTGTCCAAGATGAAGTTCCCCCGCTCTGTCATCCCCTTGGCCCTAACAACAAACTCGTTTTTGCTCCTGGCATCGTGACCGGCACGGCGGCGGCCACATCGGCCCGCGTTTCTGCTGGGGCTAAGTCCTGGCTAACAGGCGGCATAAAAGAATCCAATGCCGGCTCATCTTGGGCATCATACCTCGCGAATATGGGCATCAAAGCCTTGATCGTGGAAGGGCAGCCTAAGGAGAAAGGCCAATATTGGATCGCCCATCTAACCTGGGATGATAAAGCTGGCAAACCCAAAGTTGAATTCTTCCCCGCCGACCCCTACCGGGGGAAAGATTTGTATGAAGTCTTCCCCAAAGTATACGAAAAGTTTGGGGCGAGGGCGGCCATTGCCGGTTGCGGCATGGCCGGTGAATACGGATATGGCAACTCGGGGATTGCGTACAATGACCTCGGCAAACGCCCCAGCCGGTATTCCGGGCGCGGCGGTTTGGGCGCAGTTATGGCCAGTAAAGGGCTCAAGTTCGTCGTATTAGACAGTAAAGGGGCTCCCGGCGTAACCATCGCTAACCAGGGGCTGTTTGACCAGGGTGCTAAGAAATTAGCGGATGCCTTGCGCGAACACGCCATTACCAAGCCCAAAGGGGGCCTGAATACCTACGGCACAGCCATCCTCATTAACATCTTAAATGAGGCTGGCGGTCTACCCACCCGCAATTTTTCCAGCGGCCGTTTTGAGGGGGCAGCCAAAATCGCCGGCGAAGCCATCTTCGAGGGGGTCAAAAACCGTGTGGGCAAAGAAGTATATAACCATGCCTGCAGCCCCGGATGCATCATTCAGTGTTCAAACACCTGGTACAAAACCGACGGCACGGAGCATGCCTCTTGTGTGGAATATGAATCAGACTGGGCTCTGGGTGCCAACTGCGGCATTGACAGCCTGGACGATGTGGCGGAAATGGTGCGCCTGTGCAACGCCTATGGTCTGGACACCATTGAGGCCGGTACTACCCTGGCTGTGGCCATGGAAGCCGGCGTCATCCCGTTTGGAAATGGGAAGAAAGCCATTGAGTTAGTCCATGAAATGGGCAAAGGCACACCCATGGGACGTATCTTAGGGAGTGGCACCGAGTTCGCCGGCAGGGCCTTCGGCGTAACCCGCGTCGCAACAGTGAAGAGACAAAGCATGCCTGCCTATGAGCCGCGCGCGGTCAAAGGGATTGGCATTACCTATGCGACCACCACCATGGGCGCCGACCACACCGCCGGCTACACCATCGCTCCCGAGATCCTCAGCGTGGGTGGCAAAGTAGACCCCCTCAGCCCCGAAGGCAAGGCTGCTCTCAGCCGGGGCTTCCAGGCCACCACCGCCTTTATTGACTCCACCGGCCACTGTCTATTTATCGCTTTTGCCATTCTGGACATCGCCAGCGGCTTCGAAGGGATGATGGAGGAGTGCAACGGCGTCCTCGGGACCAACTGGAAATCAGAGGATGCGGCCAAGATTGGGGGAGAGATCCTGCGCAAGGAGCGGACCTTCAATGAGGCGGCCGGTATCGGCAAGGAAGAAGACCGGGTGCCCGAATTCATGAAGTTCGAACCCCTTCCGCCTCATAACCAAGTCTTTGACGTGCCCGACAAAGTGCTGGACTCCGTTTATGGTGAATTGTAGAGCATTGGAAATGGTCCCGCTGCTCTGTTGAATTCAGCCGGAAAAAAATGGCCAGTGCGGACAGGCAAAAGTCGTCCTGTCCGCATTTTGGCCGAACCTTCCCCCTGAGGAGATGATGCACATCCACGTGAAACTTTTTGCTGCTCTGGGACGCCATATCGTCGGCGGGATGACAGGAGCCCCTTTATCTTTGGAGGTACCCGATGAGACCACGATCGCTGACCTGGTGCGCCAGTTGAATTTGCCTCGGGAAGAGGTGAAGGTAATTTTTGTCAACGGGCGCACCCGTCCCCTGGATTGGCCTTTGCAACCTGAGGACGAGGTAGGCATTTTTCCCCCAATTGGAGGAGGGTAAAATGTCTGACATCTCAGTAGAAGTCTGGTTATACGGTCCTCTGGCCCGATACGGAAAGGAAGCCGATCAGGGGAGCTTCGCCAACTTACAAATGAGTCTTCCTCAAGGAAGCACCATCGCGGATCTCCTGCAACGCCTGGAAATTCATGATGGCGAGCGCGGGATTACCTTCATCAACGGGCAATTGAGTGCCATGCCAGGCCTCAAGCCAGACCTGAAGTATATCCTGAACGATGGGGATCGGGTAGGCATCTTCCATCCCCAAAGCATGTGGCCATTCCAGTACCGCCATGGCGTAAAGATGACGGACGAAATGTCACAGGTTGTGACCGCAGAAAAAGACTCCGGCCTGCACCATACGTATGAATAAAAATGGATTAAGACCTTCCCATCAATCGCCAAACCCGCAGGAGCCACCCTTGCCCTGAACCGGAGAGCGCATCGTTTAGACTTCTACCTCGACGAAATAAATATTATTAACTTCTGCGTTTTCGCCCATAACCATCTTTACCCAGTTCATGATGGATTCCTTGTTTATTCTTTCCTGATTTTTTCGTCTCTCGGGTAATGTCCCGATAAAATGGACCTCTCCGCTTTTATCATTCCAATAGAATTCGTAAGCCATCATTCTATAATCCTCTATTCCGAATAATTCTTATGATTAAGAAACACTTTTAATGAAAAATCATCAATAACGATTAATAACATAAAATAAAAAGCAGAAATAGTAGAGACTGTTACGATAAAAACAAATTTCCTTTTAATTTCCATAAAATGATCCAGATTTTTGATAAGCACAATAAAACGATAAATTACTCTAATCTAAATCCAAAAATTTATGGGCAAAAACCATAACACATTGGAAATTGACGGTTCTTTTCCCTGAAATTATTTTTTAGGACTTAATTTTCGTTTTTTATCGTAACAGTCTCTATTAAATTTATGATATTTGAAATTACTTCTTCTTTGTAGCGTATACTTGAGCCGGGGGAATTTGATTTTCTGGAACTTCTAAGGCCAAAGCCATTTCCCGCAATTTCGCTTGAATCTTACGGACATTTTTCGGTCCCATACGAATGAGATGCTTTTGAGCATCACTTAGATCTTCCAAATAGTCGTCTACCATCCGATAATTGATGCCTTCTTCCTCTTCTTCCAATAATATTTTACCCTCTATAATCGGCGCACGTAGCAGCTCTACCATGGCCCTAACAAGAGTCTCCTGGAAATCCCGGTTTGGATAGCCCAACTCGCGATACGCCCCTTGAAAATACAGTTTTAATTCTTTATAAACCCTGATGGAGGCTTGGGCGTCTAAAGAGGAAAAAACATCGGCAACCAGATTATATCTGTTGAAACCTTGGGGGTCCAAGTAAAGCTTTGGGCTTTTTCCAGTCACTTCAAATCCTTTTTGCGGAGACAAAAAACCCAGGTGAGCTCGTGGACTTAAACCATCGGCGATATTGTCCACCGCCGCAGTGATGATCCGGATAATATTTTCATTTTTTAACCACTCACCGATTTTGGGGTGGGGGGATAGGTCTTTTGTTCCTTTGCGCATCCTTTCGTCGCTTTTCTCGAGCCCGACATAAGGAATCGGAGAAATTCCTTTTTCTTTTTCCTGGAGGGCTTGAGGTGAAGGGGGCAGAGGGGATTCTTTTTCTCCGGGCGGCCCGATAGGGGTGGGTTCTTCCGATGGATGATAGAAAAAAAGATAGAATGCCAGACCTATTCCTATAAAGATTAAGAGCACCAAACCGATCAAAATTTTTTTAGTATTGTTTTCCATATTCCTCAAGCCCCCTATTGGTTAAAAATTACTTTTTCAAAACATTCAAAAGCAATCACCGATTCACAATCATTTGCAGGTACAGAAGGTTTGGGGTTACGTTGATAAATTAACAGGAAACTGGTGGGCAATACGATGATAACAAATTAGTTTAAAATACGTGCCTTGTCAAGAAAAATGAACTTCTCCCCGTTTGGGTCGGTAGACGATAACCCCCTATGACCCCCTAGCGGTACAGTACGCTGGGGAACCATAAAGCAAGCTCAGGGAAAAGGACCAGAAGTATAATCAAAATAACCGTAGGGATCAAGAAGGGCAGGGTGCCCAAAAAGATAGTGGTTATCTCATACTTAGGCACAACGCCTTTTAGAACAAAAAGGTTAAGGCCGTAGGGTGGGGTAACCAGACCAATTTCAGCCAGCACGACGTAAGTGACACCGAACCAAATCAAGTCAAATCCCAGATCCTTGATAATGGGGGCAACAAAGGGAAGGGTTAGCACCAGCATGGATAGAGCGTCAAAGAAGCATCCAAGGACAATATACATCAGGCAAATAACAGCGAATAGGGTGTATTTACCCAAGGGTAGGCCTATCATAAATGATGAAAAGGCCTCGGTAAGACCGATATATTGAAAGACCTGCCCTAACATCCTGGCCGTAAACAGGACAAAGGCAATCATTGAGGTTATGGTTACGGCTGTCCACATGCTGTCCTTAAGCGCCCGAAAGCTCATACGGCGATAAATTAGGGCGAGAACAATACTAAGTAGAGCACCCAAAGATGAAGACTCTGTAGGGGTCATAATCCCGCCGAAGATTGTGCCCAGGACTAAGACGATCACTCCTATAAAAGGCAGTAAATCCAAAAAGGCCCTTATTCTTTCTTTATTGGAGAATTTTAGTCTGGTTGGTGCCAGTTTGGGATTGCGTACCACCATAATGGTCACGGTGAGCATGAGGAGTAAAGACAGAATGATTCCGGGGATCACACCGCCGGCGAAGAGCCGGGCCACGGAGACATCCTGCCAGCCCCCGTAGACAATCAGGATGACGCTGGGAGGTATGAGAACGCTCAATGTCCCGGAAATAGCGATTGCGCCAAGGGATAGCTTGGCATCATAGCCCGTCTTTTCCATTTCGGGGAAGCAAATCTTACCGAAGGTAGCTACCGCTGCCAGGCTGGAGCCTGAGATAGCCCCAAAGATAGCATTGGCAACGATGACGGCTGAGGCCAGGCTGCCGGGAAGGTTGCCAAATATTTTCTCGGCTCCCCGGAAGAGGGAGCCGATAATTCCAGTGTGGGAATATATTGCCCCCATAAATACAAAGAGCGGGATGGCCGTAAAAGTGAAGGAGTTCATGATTTCAAAAGCGGCCCGGGCAAAATAGTCGAGGGGCTGGTGTACAAAAAGCAGAAGTCCCAGCGCAGCCATGACCCCCATGGCCGGTGCGATTTCAATCCCAAAGGCTAAAAGAAGAACCAGGCCGCCGAGAAGGATTAGGGACATGAATCCTAAACCCACTTGGTTGTCTCCTCCACATTTTCACCTGCCCGAATCTTGGTAATGGTTCGGGCAACCTCCACAACGAGCAGCAGGGTAAGCAGGATAAAGCCGATAAATATCGTTAACTGGGGCCAAAACAAAGGGAAGGTAAGCCAGGTTTCCGACCTCAGGTTGATTTTAAGCGCATACATGATCATTTTGTAGCCAGCCTGATCCAGCCCGATGAGAAAGATTAAGACCAATATCAGGGCCATTAGCCTTATCCAGTTGGAGAATCTGGACGGCAGCCGGCTCACTAACAGGTTGATACGAACATGCCCTCCTTGTTTCCAGGTATAGGCCATGCCGAGGTAGGAGAGGGCAACGAGCAGGTAAGCGCTGAACTCATCGGCTACCATGAGTGGCTGGTATAGAACATACCTCATGAATACTTCCACGGCAACCAGGATCATCATGAGCGGAACCAGCCACCCAGAGAAGTAGCCACCAAAATCAACGATTTTCTCTAAAATGAAACTTACTCGTTTCATCATCTATAAAACTTAGTTCCTGAGGCAACCTATTTCTTGAGCATAATCTTGGCACCACCGGCGTATTGGGCGGCAATCGCCAGAACTTGCTTTCCCTGAGGGCCGGCACGCTCAAGCCACTTATCAATAACAGGTCTTACGAGTTCTCTCGCTTTATCTATTTCCGCCTGATCCGGTCGAACAGCTTTCAGCCTGCTGACTTTTACGCCGACTTCAGCCTCATATTCCTCAACCTTGGCGGCAAACATGGTTTGTCCCTGCATTTCTTTCGCTGTTTCCAGAAGGATTTTTTGCAAGTCAGGCGGGAGGGCATCAAATTTAGCTTTGTTAACGATCAACATGCCGCTGAATACCGATTGGACCTTCCAGAAGCTAACGTGGGTGCAGACATCGGGTAGCCCGAAACCTAAGCCCCAGCCGCGGGAAGTCTGAATGGCATCCACCGTACCCCTCTGCAAGGCTTCCATGATTTCCGCGGTTGGGATGGATAAGGTTGAAGCACCCATCAACTTCAGGGCTAGAGTGGGAATTAAACCCGCCGTTCTGATTTTCACCCCCTTGAAATCAGCCAGGGTGGCGATTGGTTTTTTGGCGAATATTCCGTCTAGAGCCTCAACGGCAATGTCCGCAACTTTTACCAGCCCTTTCTCACCATAGGTCTTTTTGTCTATCTCCGCCATCCGGGGGTCGTTTACAAAGGCTTCATATTCAAAGATGTTGTCCCAAAAGAAGGGGAGGCAGAGATCCCAGAGAGGAAAAGTGCCGCTCAGCCAAGGAATCCTCTCCCAGCCGATGTCCGCACGTCCGGCGATTACCGCATGCACTACCTCATTCACCGGAAAAAGACTCATCTTGGTTTCAAGTACGAGCCGTCCTCCAGACCTTTGCTCCAGTAGCTTTTGAAAACGTGGATAGGGATAGAATGTCCAGGTGTTGGCTGCCGGTCCGGGGTTGGTGGCAAAAATCCAGGAAATCTTCTGTGCTGGTGCCGCTTCGGCGCAGGCTCCCAGGAGTGATAATGACAATGTCAGGATTAAACTGAAGCTGGCAAAAACTCCCCAAAATTTCTTTCTTTTCATTTCAACTCACCTCCACGCAGAGTATTTTGGGCTTCTCCAGAATAGAATTAGATACCTTCCTCTCCTTTCCTCCTTTCTAAAAATTTGGCAGGGAAATAAAAGATTAGCATTTTTCCGGAATCTTCTCCCGAAGGCACATTAAGGCACATTAAGGTGAGATTATATTAACCCTTCCTCACTTTGTCAAGGCTCCCAACCAGGCTCCACCCAGGTTTACTCAGGCTGGAGAAAGATCTTTTCTTGACTTTTCATTCCCCATTTTATAATATCCAGCAAAAAAGTCTTTCCTCTGGAACCTGGCCTGATTAAAGCGCTCCGATCCCGCCTATCTGCCAAAGAGCAGTTCTTGCAAATAGGCGATGGAGTTTTAATGTTCGCCAAGGGCGTATCGAGAGGATGGATGACATTGAGAAGCTGATGGAGTTATTTTTGATGGTTTCGTAAAAAGTCCATCTGCGGCGTTGCACTTCACCCCCGCCCTGTTAGATCAGAAACTCCGCATTGAAGGTGTAGGGGGAGGATCTGATTTCCAAGAGGAAGATTCATCTTGCGGTTTATCTAACAGGGTGAATCGTTGCGGCGTACCTGTAAGTACGCCTCAGGATTGGCGCGCCTTGCATTTGATGTAGGGGCACGGTGACCGTGCCCCTACTTTTCCATCCAAATTTTGACTTTTTACGAAGCCATCAAAAATAACGGCTGAATTATAACCCTTTGCCGGGCGAAGAAAATAATAATAATAGAGGAGGAGTCTGAATGGCCAAGAAGAAGGTTTGCGTTATAAAGGGGGACGATGCGTCTCCGGAATTCGTAATTCCGACCGTAGAGCTTTTAGAAGGGATGAAGCTGGGGATTGAATTCTTTTGGCCCTTAACGGGTGAAGAAGCGATTCAGAAGCATGGGAAGGCGTTTCCCGAAGAAGCCAAGAAGATGGTAGACGGAGCGGACTGCACCCTGTTTGGTTCTAGCAGAGATATGACTGGGGGATTGGGATATTTAAGGTGGGGGAAGAAGACCTATGCCAATTTCAGGCCCGTCAAGTGGATGAAGGGGATGCGGAGTCCGTTAAAGAAGCCGGAGGGGATTGATTTCGTTGTGGTTCGTGAGAATCTTGAGGGCCTCTATCCGGGGCGGGAGGGAGAGATTGAGCGGTTGGAACCTTACGCCTGATCAAGGTGGGAGTTCTTCCACGACCCAATTCTGTAAGGCCGTGAAAGAGAAAATATAAAAAGAGAGATCCATTTTTAGGTTTTTTCCTTGACACCTTTTGTTTATCCAGTTAAGAGTGTTTTTAAAAATGTGATGGAGGAAACCAATGGACATGATGAACGTTTTGACCTACCTATGTCCAACAAAGATCTATATGGGTATCAATGCCCATGAGAAGCTAAAAGAGATTATTGCTGAACAGAAAGTGAAACGCTTGCTTTTGATGTGTGATCCGGGTGTGGTTTCCGGCGGAATTTATCGATTCCTAGAAAACGTCCTCTGAAGTTGAGAGAAGTTGGTGTTACGGAAGATCGGCTACCAGAGATGGCCCGCCAGGCATTTGAATCCAATTATAATCGTTGGAATCCTCGGTATACAACCATTGAAGATTTCCGTTCCCTCTTTGAGAAGGCTTTTTAAAAATTGGAGAAATATTTATGGACCAAAGCAGCAAGACCCATAAACTGATGGCATCCCCGCAAACCGTGCACACAGGCTTTTTTGACGCGAGCCTCCGCCCAGTTCTCACCATCGAATCCGGAGACACCGTGGTCATAAGCTCGATGATGTTGATGGATGGTCAACTTCGTGGCGGGATGACCCTGGAAGAATTGATTGCCACCCGACAGGCCTATACGGACCGTCAGGTTGGGGCTCATACCCTAACCGGCCCGATTTTCGTTAAAGGGGCCGAGCCGGGAGACGCGCTGGAAGTACGTATCCAAAAATTGGTGCCTGCCGACTGCGGGGTGAATTATCACTGGCCGGGAAGGTTTGACAGGGGCGGGCTCCCGGAAGATTTTGCCGAGGGGCAAATCAAGACGCTGCCATTGGACTTGGACAGAATGGAAACGACCTTCGCTCCCGGAGTGGTCATCCCCCTGAAACCTTTCTTCGGGGTGATGGGGGTCGCGCCCCGCGCGGGAGAAAAAAGGCCCTCCGCCATTCCGGATTATTTCGGCGGGAACATGGACAATAAAGAACTCGTCCCGGGAACGACTCTTTTTCTGCCGGTCATTGTGCCCGGCGCTCTTTTTTCCGCCGGAGATGCTCATGCCGTTCAAGGAGATGGGGAGGTAAATGTTACCGCCATTGAGACCGCCATGATGGAAGCCGTCCTGCAATTTTACGTCCGCAAAGATATGAAAATTGAGAGACCCATGGCGGAGACGCCCCACCACTGGATCACCATGGGGTTCCACGAGGACCTGGATGAGGCCGTTAAGATTGCCCTGCGGGATGCAATTCAATTCCTATCCCAAACAAAAGGATTAACCTTGGATGACTCCTATGCCCTATGCAGTCTGGCGGTTGATTTGCGGGTCACCCAAATCGTCGACGGCAATAAAGGAATTCACGCCATGATCCCGAAGGCGATTTTTAAAAATTAAAAACGGGAAAAAGGGCAGGCCTAAGTGACAAATATTACTACAAGGAGGAGAGTAAAATGAAGAAAATGAAGGTTGTTGCGTTTAACGGCAGCCCTCGCAAGGACGGCAATACATCCATCCTCATCAAAAATCTTTTCAACGAACTCGAAAAACAAGGGATAAAAACCGAATTGGTGCAACTGTCGGAAAAGGAACTCCGGGGCTGCATCGCCTGTTACAAGTGTGTTGAAAATAAGGACCGGCATTGTGCGGTAAAAAGTGACGCAGCCAACGAATATATCGAGAAGATGCTCGGGGCAAATGGGATTATCCTGGGTTCGCCCGTCTATTTTAATGATGTTACGCCTGAAATGAAGGCTCTTATTGATCGTACCGGTTATGTGTCCAGGGCCAACGGCAGAATGTTTAGGAACAAGATCGGTGCTGCAGTAGCTGCAGTACGCCGGACAGGCGCAGTTCACACTCTTGACACCATGAATCATTTTTTCCTTAGTGGAGAGATGATCATTGTTGGTCGCAGTATCGGTTTCGGCAGGGAAAAGGGAGAAGTGGAAAAGGATGAAGAAGGGATGCAGCTGGTGAAATCACTCGGGCAAAGGATGGGCTGGTTACTAAAAAAAATCCATGGGTAATTTTTCTTACCCCTTGATAGTTGATGATTTCGTAAAAAGTCGTCACTCCGGTGAAAACCGGAGTCCAGGAAGTTTATAAGTTCTTGAAAGAACTGGATTCCGGCTTTCGCCGGAATGACAGAAAAACGTTTTTTCAGACTTTTTACGAATCCATCATAGTTGACTCACAAAAATTGGCTAAGAAAACAAAAAAAATTAACCTCATCAATTCAAATATTGTTGTCGTTTGAGACTCTGAATTCGGGGGGAATCAAGGAATATCAAGATTAAAGACCCCGCGATCCAAAGATTCTTGTTTTCCTCCGGGGGGAAAATTAAATGGTCACCTTAAACTTAGGGATAAACCGATTACTAAGAGTCAAGAGCAGACTTGACCCCCGATCCACTGGCCTGATATTCATTAAGCCTGACTTCCCTCCCTTCGTTTACGCCTTTTGAGGGAGCCGATATTCTTTGAGCGCGGAAATAATCTCATCCAGGGGTGTTTGCGTGGGAAAAATGAGCGCCACCCCCATCTCTTTTAATTTCTCCCTATCTCTTTTGGGAATGGTCCCGCCCACAACGAGTGGAATGTCATCAATTTTCTGCTCGGTCATTTTCTTTAAAACCACTTCGGTTAATATGAGGTGGGCGCCGGAAAGCATGCTCAAACCAACAAAGTCCACATCCTCCTGGACTGCAGCCCTGACGATTTCTTCTGCGGTGCGATGAATTCCCAGATAGATCACTTCCATCCCGGCATCTTTTAATGC
>JAHJQK010000216.1 GCA_018819135.1 Pseudomonadota bacterium
AATAACATTTATTACATATAGGATTAAACCATGAAAAAAAGAGGATGTCAAGCTTTTTTTAAGAAAAACTTAAAACATCCTCTAATATATTGACTTCAAAAGGGATTTTAACCCCTATTTCTTATGGCGGAATTTGAGATCAGTTTGTCACTCCCACGCCCGGGAAGCGAACCCGGCCCGGACGGAAGGGGGAATCTTTCGGGAGCACAAAGCAGTAGTTCTTTCATGGGCAAGGGCGGGGCTTCTGCCGAGGATGTCCAGGCTTCCTCTATCACTGTGAATTCATCAATTTATCGAAAAGTGAAGGATGGCACTCATTAAATCTTGACTCCAAGTTTTTTTTAGAGCATATTAAAGACTAAATTTCCATTTTTGCCGAAGCCAGGACCATTGCAGAAGGAGAACCGATGGAAGAAAAATTTTTACTCACCGAAAGGCAGGAAAAGGTTTGCACCATCATCCTTAACCGCCCCGAACGAAGGAACGCGCTTTCTCCCCTCATGCTTTTACAGCTGGTCGAGACTCTGACCAAGCTCAAGGACGATGAGGAAGTTTGCTGCTTGGTGATTCGCGGAGCCGGCGATAAAGCCTTCTCCTCCGGCTATGACATCTCGGACATTCCTACCAACCTGACGCCGGAACAGGCCGCCGCTTTGAAAGCCCGAAGCCCCTTTCAGGACGTCCTCGAAACCCTCCTGGACTTTCCGTACCCGGTCATTGCCATGCTCAACGGCCATGCCTTCGGGGCGGGATGCGACTTGGCCCTGACCTGCGATATCCGCATCGCCGCCGAACATACCCAGATGGGCCTTCCCCCGGCCAAGCTGGGCATTATCTACCAGCCGGACGGGATTCAGCGCCTGATCAACATCGTCGGCCTGGCCAATGCCAAAGAGATTTTCTTTACCGGCCGAAGCTACGGGGCCTTGCAAGCCAAAGATATGGGGCTGATCCATTATATTCAACCTCCGGACCAACTTGCCCCCTTTACCTATGATTTAGCCCAGGAAATATCCGCCAATGCCCCTTTATCCCTAAAGGGCATGAAGTTGATCTTTAATAAATGCCTGAAATATCAGAAACTGGACCCCGAAGATACCCGAGAAATTGAAGCCCTCCGGCTTCAGGCTTTTAACAGCGAAGATTTGAAAGAAGGGCAGCGAGCTTTCAAGGAGAAACGCAAACCCGTTTTCAAAGGACGGTAAAAAAGAAAAGGAGGTAAAGACGATGAGGAGTCAGAAAAATTTTCTTAGAGGAATTATGGTGTCAGGCTTATTCCTGTTCCTGCTCAGTTGTCCTTTACAGGCTTTCAGCCAGGATTTCCCCGCCAAACCTATTACCATCTACTGTGGTTTCTCGGCCGGTGCTACTACCGACCTCTCGGCCAGAGCGCTGGCGGATGCGGGCCAAAAAAAATTAGGTGTGCCGGTAGTGGTAGAAAATAAACCCGGGGGGGGAGCCACGGTAGCGGCCACCCTTTTGGCTAACCAAAAGCCGGATGGGTATACGCTGGCCGTTATCTCCTCCTCAGCCCTGGACACACGCCATATGATGTTGAACGTAGCCTATGATCCCTTTAAAGATTTCACTTACATTCTTTCCTATGCCAGATACATAGGAGGAATCTGCGTAAAAACGGATTCTCCTTATAAGAACATCCAAGATCTCATCGAAGCCGCCCGCAAGAATCCGGGGGCTCTTACCTACAGCTCTTCCGGAACGGGCGCCACCCAGCAATTGGCCGTGGAATTTTTAGGCAAGCAGGCCAAGGTGAAATTCAAACACGTTCCCTTCAAGGGCGGAGCTCCGGCCTCCACGGCCCTCATCGGCGGGCACGTTGATTTTACCGCGGGCGCCGGCATCCATCGAACCTACGCCAAGCAAGGGGTTTTCCGGATGCTCGCCTTGACCATTTCTTCGGGTAAGAAGGATCCCGAATTTCCCGACGTCCCCACGCTTGAAGATTTGGGTTACAAAGACGTGCCGCCGGCGCTTTATGTGCTTCTGGGTCCGCGAGGACTGCCCGATCCGATCTTCAAAAAATTAGAGGCTTCTTTTCGGCAGGGTGTCTATTCCCCCGAATTTCAAAACATCCTGAAAAATTTGGGCATTCCCTTCGACTTTAAGGACCGGAAGCAATTAGAGGCCGAAATTCCCGAGAACTATAAATTTCATGCCGAACTGCTGAAAGAGATTGGTGTAAAAACAAGAAAATAATGCGTTCGTATTAATATTACCTAAAAAGGGCGATTTACCACAGAGGGCACAGCGCGGCATAGCCGCAACCAAAAGAAATCACCCCCTCCCAACCCTCCCCCCTCGAGGGGGAGGGATAGGGTGGGGGGGATTGCTTAATAAAATTTTCAGAATTTGAACGTTAGTAGTACAGAGAAAAGATTGAGCTTATTTTGTTTTTTTAACTATGAAATTAATCTCCGTGTTCTCTGTGGTTTAAAAGAATCGCTCAATTTGGGTATTAGTAAAAGAGGGGGAATCAATTGAAGGCTGACCGCGCCAGCAGTATGGTTTGGATGGCTGTGGGGCTGCTTAGCATCTACGGCTCATTCCAGCTGGGTTTGGGGACCTTAGGAGAACCTGGCTCAGGTTTCCTCTCTTTCCTGGCCGGGAGTTTCATCTGCTTGATGGCCTTGATCGTTTTCATTCAGTCCTTTCTCCAGGGGAAAGGTTTCCAGGTCAAAATCTCGACTCTCTGGAAGGGAATCCGATGGTATCGATCGGCCCTGGTAGGCCTCCTCCTTTTAGTCTACATCCTGGTTCTGGAATGGATTGGTTTCCTCCTGACCACCTTTCTCATCGTCCTGGCCATGGTCAAGGGAGTAGAGAGGCTTTCCTGGGGGAAGGCGCTTCTGATTTCCATTTCCGCTTCAGCGGTCTGCTATCTGGTTTTTGATAAGTTATTGAAAGCGGCATTGCCCAGAGGATTACTGGGTTTTTAGGATACCCGGAGGGAGAATGGATTTTTTCAGCAATCTCATTATCGGCCTCAGCGTTGCTCTCGAACCCACCAACCTGCTTTACTGTTTTATCGGTGTTTTCGTCGGCACTTTGGTCGGGGTTCTGCCGGGGATCGGTCCGGTGGGAACCATGGCGATTCTGTTGCCCGTTACCTTCGGGCTTTCGCCTACATCGGGGATCATTATGCTGGCCGGCATTTACTACGGGGCCATGTATGGAGGCTCGACCACTTCTATCCTCATTAACCTCCCCGGGGAAGCGGCCTCGGTGGTCACCACTTTGGACGGGTACCAGATGGCGCTGCAGGGAAGGGCGGGCCCGGCCCTGGGGATTGCCGCCTTCGGCTCATTAATCGCCGGAACTTTGGGCGTGATCGGTCTCCAGGCCATTGCGCCCCCGTTGGTTTCCGTGGCTCTCCGTTTTGGGCCGCCGGAATATTTCTCGCTGATGATCCTGGGCTTGATTATCCTCACCTACCTGGCCCAGAAATCCATGCCCAAGGCTCTCATGATGGCCGCGGTGGGAGTTTTGCTGGGAACCATCGGGCTGGACGCCATCAATGGCATGCCCCGGTTTACCTTCGATATACCCGAGTTCCTGGATGGAGTCGGACTCGTTCCCCTGGCCATGGGACTCTTCGGCATCTCCGAAGTCCTGCTCAATTTGGAAAAAACCATCAGCCGGGAGATTTACGATACCTCATTGAAAAGCCTCCTGCCCACGCTCAAAGACTGGACGCAAAGCATATGGGCCATCCTGCGGGGCACGGTCGTAGGCTTCTGCATCGGCGCCCTGCCGGGCCCGGGGACCAGTGTCTCTTCCTTCGTTTCTTATGCGTTGGAAAAGAGGGTTTCCAAACACCCGGAGAAGTTCGGCCATGGCGCCATCGAGGGGGTCGCCGGCCCGGAATCGGCCAATAACTCCGCGACTGCCGGTGCCATGGTGCCGCTCCTCACCATGGGAATTCCTGGGAGTTTGGCGGCGGCCATGCTGTTGGGAGCGCTGATGATCCATGGCATTACCCCGGGACCGATGCTGGTGAAACAACACCCGGATCTCTTCTGGGGGGTCATCGCCAGCATGTACATTGGCAACATCATGCTGCTCATCATCAATCTGCCCTTGATCGCTATTTGGGTCCGCCTGTTGCGCGTTCCCTATGCCATCTTTTTCCCCATGATCCTTCTTCTTTGTCTCATTGGATCCTACACTCTCAACAACAGCACGGTTGATGTTTCTCTGATGCTATTCTTCGGGGTGGTGGGTTACCTGATGAGAAAGTTCGAGTACGAAGCAGCGCCGTTGGTCCTGGCTTTTGTCCTTACCCCGATTATGGAAAACGCCCTGAGGCAATCCCTCATCCTTTCAAGTGGAAGTTTCAGCATCTTCTTGTTACGGCCCATTTCCAGCGGATGTTTGATCCTGGCAGGCTTTCTCCTGCTGACTTCGGTTTTTCCCATCGCGCGCAAGAAAAAAGCGAGAGATGGAAAAAGAGCGGGGTAATTCAACCGAGCCCCGGATTTTGCAAAAACGAAAGGAGGTAACAATATGCAACCATCAAGGAGAAAGAATTTTGCAGCATGGTTTGTAGCCGGGGGGATCCTGGCTTGCCTGATTTCCTTCCCTTCGCCGGCATTCCCCGGATACCCGGAGCAACCCATCACCATCTACTGCGGATATTCAGCCGGAGCCACCACTGACTTGACAGCCAGGGCCTTGGCCGACGGCGCTGAAAAGTTGCTGGGCAGTCCGGTGGTCGTGGAGAACAAGCCCGGCGGGGGAGCCACGGTTGCCACCGCCCTGGTGGCCAGCAAGAAACCTGACGGGTATACCCTGGGTGTGGTTTCCACCGGCGTCATATCCGTTCGGCCCCATATGTTGAAAATCGCCTATGATCCTTTCAAAGATTTAACGTTGATCATGCAATACAGCCGCTATATCGGCGGTCTTTGCGTACTGAATGAATCACCCCTCAAAACGATTGACGAATTCATCGCCTACGCCAAGGCGCACCCGGGTCTTTCTTATGGCTCTTCCGGCTTATATACGCAACAGCAGCTGGCCGTGGAGCTCTTGGCCCAATGCAAAGGGTTGACATTTAAGCATGTTCCTTTCAAAGGAGGAGCGCCCGCTAACACGGCTCTGTTGGGCAAACATACCGATTTTGTCGCCGGGGCCGGCCAACATATTCAGTATTTAAAGCAGGAAAAATTCCGGATGCTCCTCGTTTATAATACGGAAAAGCGGGATCCTAATTTTCCCAATATCCCGATCCTGAAAGAACTGGGTTGCCAGGACGCTCCAGCGCTGGGTTACATTCTGGTCGCACCCAAGGGTTTGCCCGAAGATATCTACCAAAAGATAAGCACGACTTTCAAGAAAGTCACCGAAACCCCTGCCTTTCAAACGCTCCTAACCAATCTCAACCTCCCTTATAATTATAAAAATCGGGAGGAACTGGAAAAGGAAATGCCTGGTCAGTCTGCTTTTTACAAGAGCTTCCTGGATAAAATGGGAGCGAAGAAGAAAAAGTAGGAGGGAGATTTTTCAATATGAAAAGAAAGGATGATTGGCCAAAGATCCTTGAAGCAAGGGAGAAATGGAAAGAAACAACGCTCAAACCGGCTCTGGAGAGGTTCAAGCTAAAAGAAGCTCCGACCCGGGTTTACAGCCCCTTAGATGCCGGCGAAGAATTCAATTTCCTGGAAAAAGTAGGCTTTCCCGGGCAATATCCCTTCACGGCGGGAACATTTCCGACCTTTCCCTACCGGACCGGGGAGAGGGGCTCTGGTTCCATCGCGCAGGCTCCGGGATTGGTCCGGGCCGGCCGCTATTCGGGCTACGGGTCCGCTGAAGATACCCGAGATTATTATCTCCATATGAAACAATTAGGGCAGCGGGCCGGACCGAATATCGCTTTCGACCTGCCCACCCAGTGTGGGTATGACTCGGATAACCCCCTGGCCGCGGGGGAAGTAGGCCGGGTGGGGGTGGCGGTCGATACCCTGCAGGATATGGAGATCATCTTTGAGGCTTTTTCCGGGGAGAATGACATCGACCGGACGGCCTCGAACTTTACCATCAACGCCCCGGCCAATATCATTATGTCCATGTATTTGGCTATGGCGGACAAACGGGGCATCCCCTGGGAAAAACTCCGGGCCACGCCCCAAAACGACATTTTGAAAGAATTTGTCGCCCGGGGAACATACATCTTCTCCCCCCGCCATTCTATGCGCATGTTCCGCGACAGCTTGGTGTTTTTTGCCGAACACCTCCCCAACGTAAACATCACCAGCATGGGGGGATTCCACGTGCGCGAGGCGGGGGCAACCCGGGAGCAGGACCTGGCTATCAGCATGGCCATCGGCACAGCTTACCTGCAGGAAGGGGTTAAAGCCGGCCTTGACGTGGATGACTTTGCCCCGCGGTTCAGTTTCAATGCTTTCGGCGGGTCCATGGAATTTTTCCAGGAGATCGCCTTCCATCGCGCAGCTCGAAGAATGTGGGCCAAAATCCTGAAGGAGAAATTCGGGGCGAAGAATGAACGATCCATGCTGCTGCGGGTGGCTTCCACTGCCCATTGTGGGCGGGTGAACTGTACGGTTCAACGCCCGCTCAACAATTTAACCCGATCCATTGTCGGCGGAATCGCCGCGGCTTTAGCCGGTGGTCCACCCAACTGCAATCCTCCTTTTGATGAACCCATGGGTTTGGGCTGGAGCTTAGAAGCCATTCAGCTCAGCGAGGATGCGGCTCGCATCCTGCAAAACGAAGCTCGCCTGGTAGATGTTATGGATCCACTGGCCGGGTCTTATTACGTGGAGTCCCTAACGGACGAAATCGAGAACGCCGCCTGGAGTGAATGGGAGAAGATTCAATCCATGAACGGGGCTGTGGGGGCGATTGAAAACGGGTACTTGCAAAGGGAGGTGGCCCGCAGCGCCTATGAGAGGCAGAAAAGGCTGGAGGAAGGAAAAGACCTGATTGTGGGGGTCAACTGCTATACGGGCGAGGGGGAGCTCGAGATCCAGACCACCCGTTTGGTCCCTCACCCCTATGATCCCGAACGGCGGGATAATGCCGAACGCAACCAGATCGAAAGACTGAAAGAGGTGAAGAAAAGCCGGGACAACAAAAAAGTAGCCGGGTTACTCAGGGAATTGAAGGCCGCGGCCGCCAAAGAAGAAACCAATTTATTTCCCCCGTTGATTGAATGCGTGAAGGCCTACGCCACCGTGCAGGAGATCTGCGACACTCTACGGGAAGTCTTTGGCGAATACCAGGCGGCAGCCCTTTAGAATGCGGAAGGGGGATTGCGGAATGCGGATTTTTTCTCTCTCCCTATATGGCGGGGATAAATCTGGATTCCGACCTATGTCTTTTTATTATGCAGGAGAGGAGATTGATCTTTTATGACCGAGGCGAAAACAGAAAGCAAAGGCCCTCTTCAGGGAATCCGCATTATCGACCTGAGCATGATGCTGGCCGGCCCTTCCGGCTCTATGTTGATGGGGGACCTGGGAGCGGAAATTATTAAAATTGAACCTTTAGACGGAGATGAGACGCGGGTAGCCCCTCCTTATTACTATGGCGAGAACAGTGCTTATTTCTGGTCGATCAACCGCAACAAGAAGAGCGTTGTCCTCAACCTCAAGTCTCCGGAAGGGCGTGAGGTTTTCTATGACCTGGTCAAGAAGGCCGATGTGGTTTATGACAATTACCGCCCCGGAGTTCTGGAGCGCCTGAAGGTCGATTACGAACATCTGCAACGCTACAATCCGCAGATTATCTGCTGCTCGATTTCTACTTTTGGCTACACGGGACCGTATCGGGACCGGCCAGGCTATGACCTCATTGTCCAGGCCATGAGCGGGGGTATGTCCATTACGGGCGAGCCCGGGGGCTCTCCTGTCCGGGCGGGAATCCCCCTCGGCGACCTGGTGGGAGGATTGCTGGCCGTGCATGGAATCCTGGCCGCTTATATTCACCGGCAGAAGACCGGGCAGGGGCAGCGCCTGGAGGTCTCGCTGCTGGACGGCCAGGTTTATCTATTAACCTATATTGCCCAATATTACTTCCATTCCGGGAAAATTCCCGGCCCTATCGGTTCGGGACATCAGTCCCTGGTTCCCTATCAGGCCTTTAAGACCAAAGATATCCAGATTGTGATCGTAGCTCACCAGGACCATCATTTTCAGAGGCTTTGCCGGGCCATGGGGAAGCCCGAATGGGCAGAGGATCCCCGCTTTGCCACCCGCAACGCCCGCCTGGAAAACAAATCCCTTTTGATCCCCATGATGGAGAGCCATTTGCAAACCAAAAGCGGCGATGAGTGGTTGGAAGCGATTCACAAGGCGGGAGTGCCCGCAGGGCCCATTAATACGTTGGATCGGGTTCTGTCTGATCCTCAGGTTTTGACCCGGGAGATGATCGTCGAGACTGAAGGGCCGGCCAAGGAGAAGATCAAGACCATTGGCAATCCTTTGAAAATGGAAAAAACTCCGGCCAATACTTTTACCCGCCCGCCTCAATTGGGGGAACACACCAGGGAGGTCCTTACTAACATTCTCGGGTACTCCTCGGAGAATATAGATTCCCTCAAGCAAAAAGGGGCGATCAAAAGCACCTAATAGCGAAGGAAGGAGCAATGAAAGCAACAGAGATCCTGGCCCATTTTATTGTCAGCACCAATTTGAATGCAATCCCAGCGGAAGCCAGAGAAGTTGGAAAAAAAGCCATCCTCGATTGTCTGGGAGTTGCCTTGGCGGGTTCCAGAGATCCCCTGGCCAAAATCATGATCGGGCTTATAAAAGACATGGGGGGCCAACCCCAGGCCACCGTTTGGGGTAAAAAAATTAAAACCTCATCCCCCCTTGCCGCCTGGGCCAACGGGACCTTTGGCCACGCCCTGGATTATGACGACATTAATCGTAGCATGAGAGGCCACCCCACCGTTCCGGTGCTTCCAGCCGCTTTAGCCGTAGGAGAGGAGTTGAAAGCACCGGGGAAAGAAGTCTTAGAAGCTTACCTTATCGGCTTCGAGGTGGAAGCCAAGGTGGGAGCCGGGATCAACCCTCACCTTTTCGAGGCCGGGTGGCATCCTACGGCCGTACTGGGAGTCATGGGAGCAGCCGCTGCTTCGGCCAAGCTCCTCAAGCTGTCGGCAAAAAAAGTGGGCTTGGCCTTAGGGATTGCCGCCTCCCTGGCTTCCGGGCTGAGGCAAAACTTCGGGACCATGACCAAGCCTTTGCATGCGGGCCAGGCGGCTAAAAACGGAGTGATTGCCGCCAAACTGGCCCAACGGGGATATACCGCAGACAGCGCAATTATCGAGGCCAAACTCGGGTATGCCCATGCCTTCGCCGGGCTGGGCAAGTACGACTTGAATAAAATCGTTGCCAGATTGGGGCAGCCCTTCGATATCGTTTCTCCAGGAGTAGGTCTCAAGCGTTATCCGAGCTGTGCCCGGACCCATCCGGCCATCGACGCGATGCTGGACATGGTCGTACGCAATGATATTCATTCTGAAGACGTAAAGTCCATCTCCTGTGCCGGAAGCTATACGACCCCCACGATGCTCATCCACTCTCGCCCCCAAACTTCTCTGGAAGGGAAGTTCAGCATGGAGTTCTGCATGGCCCTGGCTCTGCTGGAAAGAAAAGTTAAACTTTCCCAATTCCAGGACAAGAAAGTTCAAGACCCGAAAATTCAGGAAATAATCAAAAGAGTCACTTTTTCCATCCGCCCCGACCTGAATAACATCGAGAATTCAGGCAACCCTTCCACGACGGTGAAGGTTCTTTTGAAAGATGGAAGGGAATTTACGAAAACCGTGGATGAAGCCAAAGGGACACCGGAGAATCCCCTTTCTTCTGATGAAGTCAGGGATAAATACCGTCAATGTGTGAAGGGAATCCAAACCCCAAAGGAGCGGGAAAAGACCATTGGGATCGTGGAGGACCTGGAGAAACTGAAAAAGACTTCCACCTTAACCGATCTTTTAAGGGGTAAATAAAGTGAGTGAGGCCCGAGTAGAAGAGCTTAGGGAAAAAAGAAAAACACTGGCGGATACGGAGGAGGCCAAGAAAAAACAACATGCCGCCGGGAAATTGACCGCCCGGGAAAGGATCGACTTGCTGGTCGATCCGGGAAGTTTCGAGGAACTGGATGCTTTCGTGGAAAGCTTCCCCCCGAAATTCGGCAAGCTGAAAGGAAAGGTGACCACCCGGCAGGGAGTGATCACCGGAGCAGCGCAGATCCAGGGCAGGCCGGTTTACCTCTATGCTCAGGATTTTACCGTTGAGGCCGGCTCCTTGGGGGAGCGGGAAGCGCGGAAGATGGCCAAGGTCATCGATCTGGCCATTCAAAACGGGGTTCCGGTGATCGGGCTCAATGACTCCGGAGGAGCCAAGGTCAGCGAGGGTGTGAGAAATTTCGCTTTCTGGAACATCTTTCAGAGAAATGTGATGGCCTCGGGAGTGGTCCCCCAAATCTTTGCCATTTTGGGACCCTGCGCAGGGGGGGCCGTCTACTCTCCTGCGCTGGGAGATTTTATTTTCATGGTCAAGGATATCTCCGCTATGTTCCTGACCGGGCCGGCAGTCATCAAAGCCGTTACCGGGGAAGAGATCACCAAGGAAAAGCTGGGGGGACCCGCGGTGCAGGCGCAGATCAGCGGTGTGGCCCACTTCCAGGCAGTGAACGAGCAGGAATGTATGGAGATGATCAAGGAGCTCTTAAGCTTCCTCCCTTTGAATAATCGCCAGGACCCCCCCCGAGTGGATACGGGAGATGATCCGGGGCGGGAAGATGAATCGTTGCGCACTCTCGTCCCCGAGGATCCCAAGAAGTCTTATGACATGCGCCAGGTGGTCAAACGAGTGGTGGATGGAGGAAAATTTTTCGAAGTCCACCGTGGATTCGCCGCCAATATTCTCACGGGCTTTTCTCGCCTGGACGGCTACCCCGTGGGAATTGTAGCCAATCAGCCCAGGGTTTTTGCCGGTTGCCTGGATATTCATGCCGCGGATAAAGCGTCCCGCTTCATCCGTTTCTGCGACGCCTTCAATATCCCCCTCGTCACCCTGGTGGACGTTCCCGGCTATATGCCCGGGTTGGAGCAGGAGTACGGGGGGATCATCCGCCACGGCGCCAAGATGCTCTTTGCCTATGCCGAGGCCACCGTGCCCAAGATTACCGTGGTGCTGCGCAAAGCCTACGGGGGAGGGATCGCCGGCATGTGCGCCAGCAAAGAAAGAGGAGCCGACGAACTCTTGGCCTGGCCTTCGGCGGAGATTGCCGCCCTGGGAGCCGAAGGGGCGGTGGAGATCTTCTTTCCCGATGAAATCAAAGCCGCTCCCGACCCGGAAAAGCGGCGGCAGGAATTAATCGCCGAATTTCGGGAACAGGTGACCAGTGTTTACGCGGTGGCGGCGACGGGTCGGTTCGATAAGATCATCGACCCGCAGGAGACCCGACCGGCTCTGATCAAAGCCCTAAAGAGGCATCGTTCCAAAAGGGATTCCATTCCCTGGAAGAAACACGGGAACATCCCGCTCTGAAAATGGGAATTCAGAAAGCGGAATGCAGTAGTTGGCATAAGAAATTTGATGGCTTCGTAAAAAGTCCATCTGTCCCGCGCTGCGCGGGATTGCGCGCCTTGCATCTGATGTAGGGGCACGGTGACCGTGCCCCTACTTTGCCATCCATCTTGATGACTTTTTACGAGATCATCTTTTTTAGGTTCATCGTAAACCGGATTGCAGCCAGGTAGAAGGAGTGGATATGTCTCCGATGCGGGATGAAATTGAAAAGCTCAGGCAGATTGAAGAAACCGTCCGTGCGGGGGGAGGGCAGAAGTATATCGACGAGCAACACCGTCAGGGGAAGCTCACCGCGCGGGAGCGCATCGATCATCTGATGGATGCCGGCACGTTCGTTGAAGTAAACATGTTGGCCCAGCACCAGTGCACGGATTTTGGCATGGAGAAGAACCGGCCCTGGGGGGATGGAGTGATTACCGGTTATGGAAAAGTAGAGGGCCAGGTTGTCTTCCTCTATGCCCAGGATTTTACCGTCATGGGAGGGTCGGTAGGACGGATTCACGGCCAGAAGATCGCCTCCCTGATTCGTATGGCTCGAGAGGCCAATGCTCCGGTGGTGGGTTTGATCGACTCGGCCGGCGGAAGAATCCAGGAAGGAAGCGGAGCCTACTCTTTAATCTTCGCGGAGAATGTAGAATCTTCGGGGGTCATCCCCCAGATCTCAGCGATTATGGGAAACTGTGCGGGGGGCGGGGTCTACTCCCCGGCCCTGACGGATTTCATATTCATGGTCGATAAGACCAGCCAGATGTTCATCACCGGGCCTTTGGTCATCAAGGAGGTAACGGGCCAGGAGGTAGGCAGCCAGGAACTGGGAGGAGCCAGAGTTCACAGCCAGATTTCCGGAGTAGCTGATTTCGTGTGTCAAAATGAGTTGGATTGTCTGGCCAAGGTTAAAAAGCTTCTACGTTTCCTCCCTTCCAGTTTTAACCAGAAACCTCCCGTCATCCCTTCGCTGGATGATCCCGGACGATGTGAAGAAGCTCTGGCGGAAATTCTTCCCGCTAGTCCCAAAAAAGTATACGACATGCGCCGCTTGATTTCCTTGATTGTGGACAACGGCGAGTTCTTTGAGATCAAGGCCGGATTTGCTAGGAATATGGTGGTTAGCCTGGCGAGGATGAACGGAAGACCGGTGGGAATTGTGGCCAATAACCCTCTTTTTTTGGCATCGGCTATTGATTGCGATGCGGCGGATAAAGCCGCGCGGTTCATCCGGACCTGTGATTGCTTCAATATTCCCCTGATTTCCATAGTGGACGTTCCCGGGTATCTTCCGGGGGTCAAAGAGGAACACAAAGGGATCATCCGCCATGGAGCCAAGATGCTTTATGCCTGGAAAGAAGCCACCGTGCCCAAGGTGACCTGCATCATCCGCAAAGCCTACGGCGGAGCCTTTTCGGCCATGAGCAATAAGGAGATGGGAGCGGATCTGGTATTGGCATGGCCGACGACAGAGATTGCGATCATGGGTGCAGAGGGGGCCGTCCGGATCCTCTACCGCAAGGAAATCGAGGCAGCAGCTGACAAGGCTCGGATCCGGGAGGAAAAGATTCAGGAATACCGGGAAAAGTTCATGACCCCTTATTACACCGCTTCGAAAAGACAGTTAGATGTTCTGATCCGACCGCAAGAGACCCGGCCTCATATCATTAGAGCCTTAGAGATGCTCGAAAACAAAAAGGTGATCCGGGCAGAAAGGAAGCACGGCAACGTCCCCTTGTAAGAATGGGGCGAAGAAGTTTTAAATCCGAAGGCGTTGCAGGGCTTCGCTTGCCCGGAATGACGATTTCTTTCAAAATTCGGATTTATGATTGAGTTTACCGTGATCGGGATAAGGGAAAAAAGGGCAAGGAGGAACGATGAGAGTCGGCATACCAGAAAAATGGGACACAGAATATGACGTGGTCGTCGTGGGCTGGGGTTCGGCGGGGACCGCTGCCGCAGTCACGGCCCATGATCAGGGCGCCAAGGTTTTAATCCTGGAAAAGATGGCGGACGGAGGCGGGAACACCCGCATCTGCGGCGGCAACATCATCATCCCCAAAGGGAAGGAATTCATCGAATACCTGGATATCCTAAGCTTCCAGACCACCGAACGGGAGATCATCGAAATTTTTGTCGAGGAAGCCATGAAAAATGGGGAGTGGATCCGCGAAATGGGGGGAGAGGTCCAGGTATTTACCCCCTTGGAAGTTGCTTACCCGACGATGATTGCCGGGGCAGGGTTTCCCAACGTGCGCGGGGCGGAGACAGTGGTCAAATACAACATCAAAGGGACTCTGGAAGAGGGCAAACCTTCTCAGCGCCTCTGGAAATTCCTCTCCGGGTTGGTGGCCAAGAGGAAAATTAAAGTCCTTACCAGCACACCGGCGAAAGAATTGATTTCTTCCCCGGGGGGCGAGATAACCGGCGTGATCGCCGAGAGTGAAGGGAAAACCATTTCTATCAAAGCGCGCCAAGCGGTGATCCTGACTTGCGGCGGATACGAGAACGACCCGAGGATGAAATGGGATTACCTGCCGGTTAAACCAGCCATGTTCTTGGGAACTCCGGGCAACACCGGGGATGGCATCCGTATGGTGCAGAAAATTGGCGGGGATATTTGGCACATGACGCGATTGTCCTGCCTGATCGGTTTTCAAGCCCCTGGGTTTGAAGCAGCTTTTTGGGTGTCCTTCCTCAGCGAAGGGTTCATATTCGTGGATAAGTATGGCCGGAGGTTCGTCAACGAGGCCGGGATTGAGATCCACGAGTACTACCGAGAACTCTCCCATTTTGACGTCGAGAAGATGGAATTCCCCCGCGTGCCCCTTTGGGCCATCTTCGATGAACCGACCAGACGCCGTGGCCCGCTGAGTCGGGGCACTGCCGGGTACAATCGCGACCTGTATAATTGGAGCCTGGATAACTCCGCCGAGATTGCCAAAGGATGGATCCTTCAGGGGAAGACAGCGGCGGAGCTGGCGGGCAAGGTATCTGTGGATCCGCGGATATTGGAAGAAACCATCGCCAGGTATAACCAGTACTGCCGGGCCGGTAAAGACGAAGATTTTGGCCGGGCCAGAGAAGATCTCCGGGACTTGAAGCCCCCGCTTTACGCCATTCAGCTCTGGCCGGCGTTGATCAACACTCAGGGAGGTCCCCGGCGGGATAAGGAGTCCAGGGTCCTCGACCCTGAGGGGAAGCCCATTCCCCGGCTCTATGCCGCGGGCGAGCTCGGCTCCATTTGGGGGTATCTGTACCAGGGGGCCTGTAATATCGGCGAGGGGCTGGTATTCGGCCGGATTGCGGGGAAAAATGCGGCGGCCGAGAAGCCCCGGTCGTAGGATTTCCTCATGGCATGCCTAACCATTGCGGAGAGAAATTTTGTGATCGAGGCTTCCCGGGATCGGGTTTGGCGCCTCATCGGGAAGGTTATCTTCAGCAGCCTGTCCAACATGGAAAACGTGGAAATCCTGGATGAAAATAATTTTCGGGCCATTCTGCGGATGAAGGTGCTCGGGCTTCCGGTAAACATGAAATTGAAGGGGGAAATGGTGGATATATCGCCCCCCGATTCCTTTTCCGTGAAACTCCTTATCAAAGGGTTGGGAGGCTGGTTTCAGGCGGATCAGAAGGTGACCTTCGCTATGACTCCGGTAGAGCAAGGAAAAACAGCTTTGGCCTGTAAGGCGACAGTGGAAAACATAGGATTATTGCCGCGGTTATTGCTTCTCGGCGAGGCCCGGCGTTTTGCCCGCTCCACCTTCGAGGCGATAGAAAAGCGCTTGCAGGAGTTGGCTTAATACAGTTTCAGGTTTCGCGTTATCTCATCCCCTCCAACCCTCCCCCCTCGAGGGCTAATCTTTACCCACAAGTCTCATAATATAGTATAGCCATCAAGCAAGGGTGGGAAGAATTTGGTAATTAATATAACTATCCGAAATCATTACATAAAATATAAAACTAGACATTTTAACTGCCATATGTTATGAAATCACTACAAAATATAAACCATAATTCTCAACTCCAATCCTTCCCAGGGAGTACAACTAAGGGTGACTCAGGATCAAGGGAAAACTTGGGCAGAAAAGGAATTTGGCAAAGCGGAACTAGGCGACCTGCGTCTCACCAAACGCCTCGCTTTGATTGCCGACATCTTTGCCAATCACCCTACGCTCTCCATCCCTCAGGCCTGTGGCCCTTGGAGCATTACAAAAGCCACCTATCGATTCTTTGATAATGACAAGATCAAAGATCAAGATATCCTGGCACCACATCAAGAGGCCACCCAAAGAAGACTTCAAAATCATTCGACCGTTTTAGCCATTCAAGATACCACACAACTTGATTTCTCCCATCACCCCTCTACGGAAGGACTCGGCATGCTCAGCGACCTCTCTCACCACGGGCTCTTCTATCACCCCACTCTGTTAGTCACTCCCGACAAGCTCCCTCTGGGCCTTGCCGACCATCAGGTTTGGGAAAGACCCTTCGAAGATTTCGGGAAAAAGCATGCACGCAAACATCGCCCCATCAGCGAAAAAGAAAGTCAAAAATGGCTCAACAGTTTGGAAAAAAGCGCTCAACTCCAAGAAGAAAATCCTCATCTCCACCTGGTCAATATCGCTGACCGAGAAGCCGATATCTTTGACTTTTTCCTCCATGCCGATGCGCTTAAAGTAGATGTCCTCGTCCGGGCCGCCTGGAACCGTCGGGTCGATCACCCTGAAAAATACTTATGGGACCACATGAGAAAAGTCCCAGTTTCAGGCTTCGTGACCATCACCATTCCCCGTAAAAAAGGACAACCCCATCGAGAAGCCCGACTCTCCATCTGTTATGACCAAGTCTCTTTAAGGCCTCCCAAACATCGCTCCAAAGAAAAAGGCCTCCAACCCATGACCCTATGGGCGATCTGGGTCCACGAACAAAATCCGCCCAAAGGCGTAGAACCCATTTCTTGGATGCTTCTCACAACCATACCCGTTATCTCTTTCGAAGAGGCGCTGGAAAAAGTCCAATGGTATACCTGCCGTTGGCACATCGAACTCTTTTTCAAAATTCTTAAAAGTGGCTGCCGTATCGAAGCACGCCAACTGGAGACGGCCGACCGCCTCAAACGCTGTCTGGCCGTGGATGCAGTGGTCGCCTGGCGCGTTCTCTATCTGACCATGTTATCCAGAAACATCCCACAAATGCCCTGTGATGTTCTCCTAGAAACCGAAGAATGGCAAGCCCTTTATTGCTTTATCCATCGCACAAAAACCCCACCACCCAAACCACCTACGTTGATGGAAGCCACTCGCATGATTGCCCGACTCGGTGGCTTCCTCGGACGGAAGAGTGATGGGCATCCAGGCTCTACAACCATTTGGCGTGGCCTTCAGCGGTTACAAGATATTGCCCTCACCTGGAGTCTGGGTCGATCCCTGTCCCCATAGTTCATCTACTTTGACACCATACAAACTATTCCTCTCAAAAGTTACTCCAAAACGATTTTTGTGTTATAATCCCTCCCGAAATTTACTGCGAGGATACAAAAAATAGATCATCACAACTCTACATCTTAGTGCATGCATGCACAAAACATATGTTATCAGGCCATAGATTACTAACAATAACCTGTCAATAATCTCATCCCCACTTAACCCCCATCACTTGTGGGTAAAGATTAGCCCTCGGAGGGGGGAGGGTAGGGAGGGGGTGAAATTACCGCTTCGCGCCGATGACTACTTTATTAAGTCGTTTCATATAGTAACCATTTAACAGGGCGAACGCAGATTGACACGAT
>JAHJQK010000023.1 GCA_018819135.1 Pseudomonadota bacterium
CCCCGCAGCTTGCTGCGGGGAACCAATGGCTGGGTTTCCAAAGGGGCGCCGCAGCCCTTTGGTCGAGGGCGGGGTAAATGCCCCGCCCGAGAATGCGAGCGTGCAAGGTGGCCGAAGGTCACCTTGCCGCGAGTTTACTTCGGCTTGTTAAATTTAATAGGACGCAGATTTGCGCAGATAACAACGGATCATTATTTTCTTTTAGGTTATCCTGATGATCTGTGTTCACCCTGTTAGATAGTAACCATCTAACAGGGTAAATCCGGGTCCAAAAAGGAATTTCCTAGGCCATCGAGTTAAATATTGGGGAAGGAGGCTTTTTGAAAATCGCCCGCGCAGGGTTGACCCAGGCGGAACCAGACCTGCGGGGAGTTTCCTTTATAAAAACCTGCTCTTCCCTTTGGCCCAGATCTCGCGTTTTCCCAATGAGAACCCCGCCCCCTGGCACCGAATTGCCGGCAGCTCCAAAAAGGGTACAGGCCAAGATATCCTGGCCCCGAGAGAAAGCGAGTTCACAGATGAGGATAGGGATCAGGAAAATAATCCGATTTGGTTTCATTACAGATCTTCCCCGACACATATTTTATCCCACGGCCCAAGGCTTTTTAGCTCATCGATCAGACCGCGAATGACTTTGAATCCTTTTTCCCAAAAATCGGCCTGATTGATATCCATCCCTACTTGGGCCAGAAGATCATCGGGACTCTGAGAGCCACCGCTTTCCAAAAGCCGGATCAAGCGGGGGAGAAAAGAATTTCCTTCTTCCTGATACCTTTGAAACAAGGAAAGAACCACCAGTTCTCCGAATACATAACTATAACAGTAAAATCGCGAATGGATAAAATGGGAAATGTAGGACCAACCCCAGCGGTATTCGGGAATCATTTCCACGCTTTCCCCAAAGAGGCGAAGGTTGGCCTGCCACCACACATCCCCGATTTCATCACCGGTCAGAAAATGGTCTCTGCGCCGTTCATGGGCTTCCAGCTCGAAGCGCGTTAAGACGTTCTGGCGAAAAACCGTGGCTATGATATCTTCGATTTCTGAGCCCAGAAAGGATTGGCGAGCCGCTATATCGTGCTCTTCCCGCAGGAGGGCTTGAATCATGATCATTTCTCCGAAAACCGAAGCGGTCTCAGCTAAGGGGAGGGGAGGGTCGAAATTGAGCAGGGTTTGCTTCCGGGCTAAATAGAAGTGGATGGCATGCCCTATTTCGTGGGCTAAGGTGAGGGCATCCCTGAAGTGTCCGGTATAATTGATGAGGAGATAAGGATGTAGCGAGGGAGTTAGGCCGGAACAGAAAGCTCCCCCATATTTGCCCCGGCGAACTTCCGCGTCAATCCAGCGCTTCTCAAAAAATTCTTGGGCGATTTCCCCAAACCGGGGGTGAAATTGACGGAAAGAATCAACCAGGAGGAATTGAGCCTCTGGGAAGCTCAATTCTTTTTTCCCTCCGGGGAGAGGGGCGTATAGATCGCTGTTTTTTAACTTGGGGAGCCCAAGCAGACATGCTTTAACCTGGAAATATTCCCGGGCCAGAGAATAATGATCCTCAGTCACTTGCATCATCAATTCTATGGTTTGCGGGCGGATTTCATTTTCCAGGTGGGTGCGGTGCATAGGGCTCTGGTAACCGCGAATTTCGTCTTCCACCCGCGAGTCCAGGATAAGAGCATTGAAAATGGAAGTAAGAACGAGGTGATTTTTTTCGTGGTGCTTTAAAAAAGTTTGCAATGCCTTTTCTCGGAGATCCCGGTCCGGAGAATAAAGCATGGCCAGCATCTCACTCCCTGTGAATTCTTTTTCCTTTCCTTCCACGGGAAGGAAGAAAGTAAAGGATCCTATGAATTCATCATAGAGGGTGGTAAAGGCTGATCTTCCGGTCAGGTTCTTCCGCTTGATAATTTCTTCCTCTTTTTCCGACCGGGTGAAATCGCGGAAGCAACGTAAAAAACGGAGGGCATGTTCGTAAGTTCTAAGCGGTTCATACTCCAGGAACGAACGCAACTGTTCTTCGGGAAGCCGTATAAGGGCCAGGCGGAAAAAAAGAAGCTGGGTTTCCAATTCATTCCAATTTTCCTTTGCCTGCTGCATCAGGGTTTGGTATTGGTTGTTCTGGGTATTCTCTGCGAATAACAGGCTGGCATAGAGGAAAGGTTTGACTCCTGCCTCTTGAATGGATTCATAATCCCGAAGGGCTTGAAGAAACTCGGAAGCTTTCAGAGTGTCGATTTCCCTCCCCCGGTATATTTCCCGAAACTCCTTCACTTTAGGCCAGGACATTTTCAGGTCTTCGGCGAGCAATGGATCCTCTGGACCGCTGTATAAGTCGGAGAGGTCCCATTTCACCCCCTGGGCCCTATCCCCTTCCTTGAGTTCCGCCATTTTATGCTCGCTTTCCGGAAGTTGCTTAAATCGAAAAACATATTACCAGAGCTTCCCGCAAAAGTCACTTGCTTCGTCATTCCGGCGAAAGCCGGAATCCGGCAATGCTTGAAAATCCTGGATTACGGGTCGCCCTTCGCCCTGTACACCATGCGGTGCAGGGCTTCGTTTGCCCGGCATGACGATTTCTTCTTGTTTTTAAGGGGTTTTAAAAAAGGGATCACCGTAATCAAAGGTATTCTTGCCAAGATGCTTATAAGCTGGGGTAACTTTTTTTCTTTTTTGGGCATTGGGGCGGAAGCCCCGGAAAGGGAGAAAAGAGATCAGGTGCTGGGCATGGCTGGAAGGGAAGGGGGGATGAAAAGAATGGAACGGAACTGGGAAACTTGATCGATTTGCTAAAAGAAAAGCTCAGGAGGAGGGGCGGATAGAAGAAATTGCTCATCTACTCCAAGAAAGGGAAGCTCCGATGGGAAGACATTATGCAGGAGGGCTCAAGTCGGTTTCGGGCCTCCTGAATCCTTAGTTTCTTCTTTGGGTTTTTCCTCCGCCCCTTCTTCAATGGATTTCACGCCGCCCTTAAAATTTTTAATGGCCTTGCCCAGCCCTGATCCGATTTCAGGAAGACGTTTGGCCCCGAAAATCAGAAAAACAATGGCCAGGATGATAACCAGCTCTTGAGTACCCAATCCGAACAATTGCTTCACCCCCTCTTAGTTTATAACCCAGTATAATACGGTCCGGTCATTTTATCAAGGACAATCAATCACTACTGAAATTCCGCCATAAGGACGACAGGAGGGATGAGGGGAGGGGGTTTTAAAAGTTTTGAAAAACAGCGGCGTGCTTCTTATGGAAAAAGGAATACCCGTTCGTTTTTCTCAGGGGA
>JAHJQK010000217.1 GCA_018819135.1 Pseudomonadota bacterium
AGCCTTGCCTCTCCGTACGCTTACGGTGAAAGGAGCCATAGAAATCGTCAAATACCATACGCTTCGTAATCATGTCGCTTATATCTCTCACAGGAAAAAAGCTATTGCTAAAGCAACATCATTAAAAATTAAAATGACGCTGTAGTATTAATTAACCAAAACAATTGCGATTAAGCCTGACAATTAGGGCTTGCCTGGTGAGAGAAAATATCGGATTTAGTTGAGTCAAATTCTTTCTCAATCTGCAATCGGCATTCCGCAATCCGCAATTGAAAATTGACCCAATAACCCAATTACCCAATGACTGCTTTTCATTATAACCTTGGAGTTCTCCATACTGCTTGTGATGCGGATCCGGGGATTGTCGCTGAAAGGAAGAAAGGATTTCCTGGATTACATTTCACGACTTCGCTCAATGAGATGTTAAAGAATCCGGATATAAAGGCCATGGCGATTTCAACTCCAGCAGCTACGCATTATGAAATGGTGAAGCAATCTTTACTAGAGGGAAAGAATGTGTTTGTCGAAAAATGTCAAGGATAAAGATTTGACCTCCGGGGCGCGTGATCCGAAGGCCCTTCACGAGGCAAAACTTCTCAAACTAAATTGCGACAAGGCCCACGCAGAACTGAACTGGTTCAGCATTCTCACCATTGACGAATGCTTGCAAATGACAGCTGATTGGTATAAGGAATTTTACTCAGGAACCCGGACAAAAGACATGCATCAATTCTGTGTGGCGCAAATCCGTAATTATGAAAGAGCTGCAGTGACGAAAAGTATAGGTTATGCCCAGTCCGAGTAAGAAACAGAACCATATGGAGGGAAGCATGGAAAAAGACCATCTGGAGATTTTGCTGGAAGATATTCGAGGGAAGTTTGATCTGGTTCTGGAGGGCCACGACACTCTTCGCCAAGAGATCCAGGACACCCGTGAGGAATTGGGTGAGAAAATCAACTTAGTGGATTTTAAGGTTGAGACCCTGAATCAGAAGATCGATGGTGTACGGGATGATCTAAACCAGAAAATCGATGGTGTTCGTGATGAACTTGGCCAGAAGATCGATGCAGTGGCTGCCGACCTGTCAGCCCATCGGGCGGATACCGAGAGTCACAGGACAGGTTGCCGTATAAGCGAAAGCCGGGATTAACCATTATTCATTTACTTAATGACCCATTTACGCATTCACTCTTATACCTATTGATGTATTAACAAAGAAATATCGGAATTAACGGAGCTACGTCCCCCATAATGTGCTTTTTATTCCCAGCTCCGCTATCGTTATCCCTTTCTTTGACGAGCCTTCTTACAGGGTCCGAGAGACAGCCAGCTTGACCGTAAAGTTGGAAAATACGGGGAAGTTTAAGTTCGAGAATGTGCCGGTTGTGTTATCCATGCCAGATGCAGGCATTACAGACACGAAATTTATAGATCTTGATCCGGGAAATAACCAGCTTTTGCGGTTTGCCTTTCAAATTCCCGAGACGACCGCGGCGGGAAAGCACGATGTGCTGGTGACTTTAACTCTGCCCGGTGGCGGTTCAATAAGCCAAAATATCAACGTTACGATTCCCAATTCCTCCTTGAAATTGAAATATCCTGGGCAAATTGACCTTAATGCCGGTGATACTGTAAGCCTGATGGCGGAAAATACGGGCGGAGTGGATACTGATTTTACTTATCGAGTAATATTGGCGGGCAATGGGGTCAGGGTTTTCGAGAATTCCCTTAACGACACAATCCAGGCCGGAGCTTCCAAGACCTTAAGCTTTCAAATTCCTACTCAGGCCACCGAAGGAGTTTACCTTCTGGAGGCCGAAATTATGGACACGAGGAATAATGAAAAGAAAAATCTTTGGGAGAACTTTTCGGTTTCCGGGATTAGAGCAGATTTGTCTGTAAGCACGGATAAGGAAATCTATTTTTTTTGGGAAAATTTTAACATACTTGGGCAAATGGTGAATCAGAGCCATGGAATTGAAAACGCCAATTTGCATCTGCAAATCGTAAATCAATGCCTCCAGCAAACCTCATACCATTTTTTTACCCGGGACGGATCCGCCTGGGCGGAACGCGGCTTGCTCCATTACGGGAGTAATTACGAGACCCAGTTAATTGACCTTTCCGAATACCTTCCGGATGCGGAGGGAGAATACAAGATTCGTATAAAACACGCAGGGGAAGACAGCGCCCAAATCGATTATCTCAGGTTGATGGTCGATGGCACTATTTATGCGCCGACTTCAGCCAAAAACATCAGTGAAAATTATAGCATTCTGGCCGAGATCTCAAACACTGATAACCAGGCAGCGAATGTATTGAACGACGAGATCGAAGTCAGGTGGGAAACGGTGCCGCAACAGGCGGCGGCGAAAATTCTTATCATGGGAGCCCAAGAAGGACCGATCAACTTTTCCTGCCAGGAGTATATTTATTGGCAGACGGATGTTCCCGTTAATCAAGAAGCAAATAAAACTATAAACTTTTCCCAAACGGTAAACAGCCTCAATTCCCCCGGACAATTTTACCTGAAGGGAACATTATTTTTCCGCACCGGCCAAGTTATTGCCGAGGATGAATATCCCTTCAGCCTTATAACCGGAGGCATTTCCTTGAGCTTTCATCCTGATAAACCCATTTACCGGCCTGGAGAAACCGTTACGATCGCTGGAAAGGCGGTGAATGTGACGGATATTCCCCTCGAGGGAATTAGGGTAGAAATGGTGGACAACTATACGACAATTCTTTCTACCGATACCTTCAGTATTCCCGCGCGGGGAGAGTATTTGTTTTCCATCAGCACAACAGCAGGGTCGAAAGGTATCCATCAACTGAAAGGATCTGTATATCAGGGCGAAAACGCGACTCGGCTGGCCCAGGTGAGGGATAAATATGAGACGGCTAATCCGGTGGTTTCCGTGATGGCCAGTGCCCCGCTGGTGGTTGGTCATGTACCTTTTCCACTGAGTATTAAGATCAATAACAACGGGAAAGTTCCTGCGGCCGTGCAAGTAGATGTAGCAGGCGGGTCCTTGGCGGACATCCAATCCGTCAACCTTCAGCCGGGAGAAATGAAGCTGATCCAATATGCCCAGTCCATCTCCGCGGATACCGTGTATGAAATTCGCCTAACCGGAGATTTAGAACAGGTTCTTTCCATTCCGGTGGCGTATGGAGAAAGGGCCGTAGTCAGCCTAAGTCCCCAGCCCGTTTATCCCGAAGGAAGGATAGTTGTACCATTAACCCTAAGTAACCCCGGGCAGATGGAGGAGACCACTGCAATAAATTTCCAGCTTTGGCACGCAGGCGCAGTTATCAGCCAGCAAACCAAGGCTTATGCCCTTCCGGCCGGGGCAACCGTCGCTGACAATTTGTTTTTTGACTTGGCTGAAGGGGAATACCAAATCACTGCCATAAGCCAACTACCCACGGCCAACGCGCAGGCGAGCTTTGGGGTAAAGAAGGAAAACAAGTTAAATATGGCCGTCTTCGTCGGGCCGCAAGCCGGCGAGCTGATTCCGGTGGCGGTAAACCTTTCCAACCTCGGCTTCAGCGCCATCAGTGGGAATGTCCTCGTTAGCGTAAACGAGCAGGACAATGTCCTATGGAGAAGCCAGCCGACCATGGTTCAACTCCCAGCGGAAAATTCCCAGCTCCTAACTTTTAAAATCGACCCCTCAGCCATCCTCCCGGGAAGTTACAATTTAAAGGCCGACCTCTTAAGCAACAACGGCCAGCCTCTCGGTACGCACAGTTCATCCTTCCCCATTGGCGGGGCTTCCTTCCAGATCATCCAGGTGCCGCCGGAGCAGACTTTTTCCCCGGGTCAGGAAGCCACCTTCGATTTCAGGGTCAAAAACACCGGCAGCCAGGGAGGGGTCCTGGAGTTTAATTTCAAGGCCCAGGACTTGATAAATTTAACAAAACGGGAATGGCTTAAAGCTGGGGAAGAGAGATCTATCCCGTTCAGCTTCAGGCTGCCGGAAGATTTGGAGGAAAAAGATTATTTTGCCGACTACGAAATGAAAGGTACAAGGGGTCAAGGGGTCGAGGGGTCAAGGGGTCAAGGGGCCAAGTGAAATACCACCTTGCCGGGATCAACATCGCGGTCAGGGCATCGCTCGACAAGCAGTATTATCAAGAAGGAGAATCGGCACACCTAACTCTCTACATCTCCAATCCAAATGCACAGAGCTCAACGCTCAACCTCTTTGCCCGGGTTAATTATCCTGGATACGAATCGAATCAGCCGTTCACCTTGAATATAAGCCAGACAATAGCTTTTGATATACCCCTTGCAAAAATCACCGGGGAAAAACTTTTCTTCGGCATCTACCACGAGTCGGGCCGGTCAATTCATTTGAATTCCCTGTACATCTATAAAGCAGGAGATGTCATCACCATTACAACGGATAAACAGGTTTATAAGCCTGGCGAAACAGTGTCAGTGGCCGCGGCAGGAAATATCAGTGGCACCCTCACTTTGACCGCGCCAGATTACGAGGAGACAGTTCCTTTTAACAATACAGCCACGAGGAACTTCCCGCTCCCCTCCACTCTGAACGCAGGAACCTACTATGTCAGCTATCAGCTAATAACAAGCAGCGGTCAGAACTACACTGGAACCCGTCCCTTTGATGTGGACGGAATTCGAGTGAAGGTGAAAGAGGCCGCTTTGGACAAGGCCAAGTACGCTCCTTCGGACACTATAAATCTAACTTTATCCATTGAGAGCAACCAGAACCTCGGGGCGACCTTGAAAACCTGGTTGGTTGACCCTGATAAAAACTATACCTTGACAGGAACACAAAATATCTCAATGGTAACCGCCGCTCCCTTGTTAACAACCCAGAACGTTGCGCTGAACACAGCCAAATTAGGGCTGCACCGTTTGGTGTACGGCATATATTCAGGCGACATGCTCCTCTGCGCGGGCTCGGCGGCATTCGACATAGGGGAAGGTGTGGTTTTGGGAATTACGACCGATCGGACCTACTATCCTGACGGCAGTGAACCAGTAACCACGGAAGTCAGCCTTTATGGTTCCGGACCAGCAACCCTGGAGTTGTTCCTTAATGAGCAACTGGCGGCCAGCTAGACAATTTCCCTTTCTGGCTTTGTAAATATTCAGCACACTCTTCCGGCCATTTTCCCTGGATTGCACAGCTTGAAAGCCCGCCTTACCTCGGCGGAATTAGCCTCCACGAAGGAGAAGTCCTTTGTCTATGGAAATGGCCTGGCGGATTTAACCGCCTGGATATTCAGCGACGAGAACATAAAAGATGGAATCATGAAATTTTCCATCACCGTTAAAAACCGGGGGAAGATGCCTTCAGAACCAACAACTCTTTATCTTTTCGACGGGCCAATTGCTACCGGTTTGCGCATTGCTACTTCTGAAATAAAGAATCTGGCACCGGGAGAATTTCAGACGTTCACCCATGATTTCAACGTGCTCGGAAGGACGGGTTTGAATACCTTCTCAGTATGGGCGGACCCGGAAAACAAGGTAGTTGAATTTGATGAAAGCAATAACGAGGCAAATTTCAATTTTACCGTACCCAGCCTTTCCCTGATGACCACCTTGGATAGAGAGGTTTATTCACCAGGGGAATCCATCGTCATCAGGGGGGTGATCACCAATCTTTCTATGGAGCGGTCGATAAGCTCCAGGCTGATTACGACCATCAGGGATGCTGCCTTCAATATAAACTTCATGGATTCCAAAGATGTTTCCCCCATAGATGGCATGGCCACGATCGCAATTGAAACCTCATGGCTGACGGGGATCAATCTACCCGAAGGAGCTTATACCATCAGCCAGGTTCTGGAAGGGGGAGCAGCCCCAACCCATGCGGCCGTTACTTTAAAGATGGATAAGGACTTTGCCGTCGCAGCCGCTCAGCCGCAGCAAAAGGTTGAAATGGGGGAGGCAGTCCAGTACAACCTTATCTTGACACCCGTTAGGGGGTTTTCTGGAGAGGTTTCCTTATCCCTAAAAGATTGTCCTTCAGGTTATACAGCCTCATTTTCTCCCAACCCTGTCTTCCTCGCTGATGGCCCTGCCCAGGCTAACCTCAATTTGATCCTTTCCAGCCAGGAAAAGATTGGGTCCTATAAAATGACAATATTCGCCACTGGAGGAGGGAGAAGCCACGACCTTTCTCTTGGATTAGACCTGACGGATTTTCAAATGACCGTCACCCCCGCCACTCAAAGCATAAAACAACTTGAAGAAGCATCCTGCATTATAACCATAAAACCCCTAAACGGCTTTAGCAGCCCGGTTACATTAGAACTGGATGCGTTGCCGAGGGGCATGAAGGGAAGTATGAGTACCAGCCAGATAACCTTGTCCAATAAAGTTACGCTTAGCCTGGCCACGTCCAAATGGCTCTTACCGGGATTGTACAATCTGAACATAACCGCCAAGGGGAAAGTGTTGCATCACACGGCCACGCTAACTTTGATGGTCGATAAAAACCCGGCCATAACTCCCGGCATCGTTACCGTGCCTGGGCCGATGAATAAGCCGGTCATCAACTCTTTCAACCCTCAGGGAGTTCTCCTGAACCAGTTCCAGGCTTTTGATAGAAGATTCAGTACCCATATCGCCGCCGGCGATATAAACGGGGATGGGATAGATGAAATCATTGCCGGGGTAGGCTGGGCGGCAGGCAGATCTCCTTCATTCGTGGGCATTTACAAGAAGGATGGCACGCCAGTGGCTCTCTTAGGAACGGAGCAAAAGAGCGGGATAACCGTTGCTGCCGGGGACATCGACGGCGATTGGGTTGAAGAGGTGGCGGTGGGCTACCACCATCACCCCAACCGGATAGGCGAAATAGATATTAATACCTGGCTTTTGGGGGATGAATGGGATGAGGATGGCTATTGCGCCCGTTATCACCGCGGGGGATCCGGCATAGTCAAGGTTTACAAAGTGATGGGCCAGGAATTTATGGACACCGGCCTTGTTTTGTATCCCTACGAAAACGAGGGTTACCGGGGGACCCCGAATATTGCCATTGCCGATGTAGACGGGGATGGAAAACCCGAGTTGATAACCGCCCCGGGTCCAGATCCTTTTGCTCCGGCCCGAATCAAGGTTTTCAAGATCGATACCTCTGAGGGTATGGGAAAATGGAAAATTGCCTCTCTAATTTTTGACTTTATCGTGCCCTTTGAGAAAATTAAGGTACCCAAAAAAGAGAATAAGAAAAAGGGGGGCTGGTTCGTTCACATCGAGGGATACGGCGCGAACATTGCCGCGGGTGACCTTGATGGAGACGGGCGGGCCGAGATCATCATTGGTGCCGGCCAAGACCCGAGGAAAGCCGGCCAGGTGATCATTTTGCGGGGCGTGGATGGCCTATGAAGGAACCGGGTATGGCGTTTATGTAGCTACCGGGGATCTCGATGGGGACGGGAAAGCGGAAATCATCACCGGCCTCGGCCCTGGCCCGAGGAACAAATCGGTTGTAAGAATATTCCGGGGTGATGGTACCTTGACAGGAGAATTTCAGGCCTACCCTGACTACATGAGGTTTGGAGTAAGAGTTTCCGGAGGTGGGGTAGGGGAGTAAAACAACAACCTAAAAATAAAGGGTTCGAGGGGTCAAGGGTTAAAGTGAAATTAGTAAGGCGTGAGGCGTAAGACTATTCAGGCCTTTACGGTCGGTATCTTTCCATTTGTGCACATCGCTGCCGCAAATCCCACAATAGGCCACTTCAATCAGTACATCGTTGGGAGCGAAAGGGTTTTTACCGATTTCCGGTTTTGGTACCTCTTGCAGTTTAAACTGTCCATCCGGGTAGAGCACAAGACCCTGCATTTTTAGAGACTCCTTTCGTATTGGAAACATAAATTATTGATGGCTTCGTGAAAAGTCCATCTTTCCCGCGCTTCGCAGGATTGCGCTATAATAAAGCCTGTGAGTTGTGAGATGTAAGCAGGGAGTTGTGAATTAATTATTACTTTGTTTGTTACGTTTTTTGGCGGGCGAGGGATACTCCCAGGAAAAGGGAAACCACGCCCGCAAGAAGAACGTTCATCGTTCTATTGGGTTTGATCCGTTTTAGAGTAAAGGCGGGAATAGGTCAATGCGTAAATGAGTGAGTGTGATAAAAACGTTGACCGTTTAGAACGTTAAGATCGTTAGATTCGTTTTTTTCCAACCTATTGCCAATAGCCTAACGCCTATAGCCCGTTTTTAATACAATGCGGCAAGGACGCCAGCAGTCACGGCGCTCTGGAAGATAATCTGGGTCCAGTCCTTGATTTCCTTCGTCCAATAGATCCTCTCATATTTCTCGGGCACCAGGATGGTATCCCCTGGGTCTACCCGGGCGGTCATAAACCCGCCGGAGGTCCAGCGGTTGGATTCCGGGTCCCAGCGGAACCCGAAAAGTCCTTCCTGGGTCCGGCTTATTACAGAGCCGTCGGACCTGACCAGGTATATCCTCTTTTCATCCGCATTCTCTGCCGTGCCGCCTACTTTGTTCAGGTAATATTCCAACGGCCTATCTCTGGTGTAGAGGATCGCATTGGGATTATAAACCCGGCCCATGACCATGACGGTTGAGGGAGCCGGGGGGATATGAAGGGAATCGCCCTCTTCAAGTTCAATGTCGTACTCCGACCCTCTGAACTTCTCCAGAGGAAGCAGTTTTACCACCACCCTGCCGGTGGCAGCTGCGGCTTTTAGCCGGGAGATAAGCTCCCTCCTCTGGGTCAGGGCTTTTTGCCGCTGCTCAGCGTCTTCTTTGGAAAGGGCGCCTTCCGTAGCCCGGGCTGCTTCTTTCATAATTTCCTGTTCCTGCTCTTCAATGAATTCCTGGATGCGCTTCTGCTGCGCCTTGCGCACTGATTCTCGGGTGAAAAAGGCCGCCGGGAGATACGCTTCAGGGGTAAGCCCCTTCGCCCGGGCGAGGAGTGCTGATAGCCTTTCCCCTTTTTTGATAATGTATTTTCCCGGCAACGTTACTTCCCCGGTTAAAGTTACAAAATTTTCCTTGCGCCAATCCGGGATCCGTTTCACGTATAGCCGGTCATAGGGTTTTAAGAGGAGGTTATGCCGGGGATCATTCTGTAAAGCCCGTTTAAAATTTATACTGCGGTGTTCTATTCTTGTCCCTCCGGTATCTTGCAGCACCTGGGAGGAAATCTCCGCCTCTTCGAGGTGGGCGGACTCCAGGACATTGCCCGCGGCAAAGACCAGATCTCTGACGGTCATCCCTTGGGCATATTGATAGGTCCCAGGTTTTTTTACATCACCATCCACAGAAACGATTTTTTTATAAATATGTTCCCAGATGGAGTGCACCACCACCTTGTCCAAATCTTTGAGCTGAATATTATGATCCGGATCACCCTCCAGGGCTTTTTTCAGGTTAACCCTCTGAAGGGTTACCTCTTTTGTCCTCCAATCCGTCCGGTATAACTCCGCCTCCTCTTGATAAGAATCACGGGTAAGGCCCTTAGCCTTGAAGACCAGGTCAGAGATTTTCATGGATTCCGTCAAAAGAAATTCAGACGGGTTCTTCACCTCACCCACGATAGAAACCATCTCCTTCCAGCGCTCTTCCCAAATAGAGTGAATGATGATCCGATCTTCATTCTGCAGGGGAAGATTCTCTTCCGGGTGTTCAGCTATAGCTTTGGCTACATGGAAATAAATGGTCTGATACTCCCTTTTCTTGGTCACCCGAATAATCTCACCTTTGGGCAGATAAGCATCTTTGGTTAAATCCCCTGCGGTCAGGATGGCATCTTTTATTTTCATATTCAGGGCCAGGTCAAATTTACCTCCGGCCCTTACCTCCCCTTCGACGGTCACCAATGGCTTATCCTGGAAGAACCAGCGGGAAAAGATGTATACATTATCCTGCGCTACCAACTCGACATTGTTGGCCGGATCATTCTCCAATAAGAGTCCGGCGAGGTTGATGGGGACTAAAGATGTTTCCAGGCCAGGAGGATGCAACCTTTTTATTAGGGCATATTCAAAATAGGTTTCCGGGAGGAGTTCCGAGGGATCTTTTATCAAATCCTTAATTTTCATCCCCGGCTTTAACTCATATTTTCCCGGCCGTTTCACGTTTCCCACGAGGTAAACGGCGTTGATGTCTTTATCAATGATGGGAAATACTTTTATTAGGTCACCATCCTGAAGAATAAACCCTTTGGCCGAGGTCAAAGTTTTGTCGTTTATGTCCACCACAACCTGGGTTTCCCCTTTTATGATTCTTTCGACCTGGATCTGCTGGGTGTAGGCGGTGGGGATGATGCCTCCGCCAAGATCAAAAAGGGTCTGGAGGTTATTTTCTCCTTTCAATTCATAGGTGGCCGGCCTTTTAACGCTGCCGGCGATGCCCACGATAGACCCGATTACCGGCACAAAGATGATATCCCCTGCCTGGAGGAACTTATCCTGTGACTTATCCCCTCGCAGGAGAAGGTCGTAGAGGTCAAAGGTGGTGAGCAGCTGGTTGTTTCTCCTTAACTCCACCTTCCTCATCGAGCCGATTTCCGTGGAGCCGCCGGCCATGAGCAGGGCATCGGTTATGGTAGCAAAGGAGCCAATAGTGTAAGCGCCCGGCCGGCGCACATCACCGAGGACAAAAATGGGAATGGTCTTCAAAGCCCCCATAGTGATATCAATCTTTGCCCCCACTATTTGAGCTGCCTGTTTATTCAGATACCCGGACATCTGCTCGAAAGTCATTCCGGCTACCTGAAGGGGGCCGAGCTGGGGGACGGAAATGTTTCCATTTCGGTCAACGATGAGGCTGTATTGGGCGTTTACCCTGCCCCAGAGAAGGATTTTCACTTCATCTCCGGGCCCGATGACATACTTCGCTGGGACGGGAATGTCTTTCCTGTCCGTAATGACCCTAACCCCAGCTTCGGCAAAGAAATCATAACCGAATGGCTTTAGGGCCGTGGAGATGTCCTGATATTTCCCAATATCTCTATATCTTTCAAATAGATTTTTTCCTTTCGGCTCTTCCCCGATCACTTTTTTTTCCGGAAAAATCGGGGGCTTTTTTTCCTCTGGTTCCTTTTTTCCAGCTTCTTTTTCTTTCTTTTCCAGAAGTTCCTTGCCTTTTAAAACGTCTTCGGGAGATAACCCTTTGAACTCCGGCCTGGTCTTCAGCGTTTCTATGGCTTCGGGGGTAAGAACGCCCCCGGTTTTTCCTGGCTCGGTTTCCAGGGCCTTTCTCTGTTCGGGCGATAATTTCCGTAGGATCTCCATCTGTTGCGGGGTGAGCTGCTGGGGCGAAAGCCCCCGGGAAGGAGGGGCGGCAATTTGCGGCTGGGGAGGAGCAAGGGCCGGTAATTGAGGGGGAGGCGGGACTTGGGGAGCGATAACTTGTGGTTGTGATGGAGCAGGCAGAGCGGGAGGGGCCTGTTGCTGAGATAGGGCAGTCCCGTAGGAGATCAAGGTTAAAGAAAAAATCAACACTAAAAGTCGTTTTAACAAAATCTTCCCCCTTAAGCTTTAGCTCTGCTTTTCTTGAGGTATTCTCTGAAGAAAAGAGCAAATATTCCCAAAAACAGGGAAACCACAAAGGAAAGCATTACCATCGAGGCTCTATTAGGTTTGATCTTTTGGTCCGGCTCTTTTGGCGGATCTATCATTTTAAAAGCAAAGTTCTCTTTTACTTCGGCCAACATGGAGGTCTCTATCTGCTGGGCAATCAGGGTGTATATCTTCTGCTTTATAAACGGGTCTGCTGTTTTATCAACTTGCTGCTCGAGATATTTCATGTTAATCCTGGCTACTCTCTTGGCCTCGCTGGTCATATAGTCGTTTAAGGTCGTAAGAAAATAATTGGCCATTTTGGCGGCCATTAGCGGGTCAGGAAACTCCACCGAGATGGTAATGGTGTTTTCTCTAACATTGTTATTCACCTTAACGATGCTGCTTAGCCTTCTCAACCCATCCCAAATATGCGGGGCATCATTTTTCTTCATAGCATCTTTGGGATTGCCCGGAGCGATGGCTCTGGTGAGTTTTTGCAACGGGAACTCTATGTTCAAAATACTCCTTTTCCCCTTTTTCCAAGTCTTTTTCTCTTCGTCCCACTGTTCGAAAAAAAGGATGGTCAGAAGGTTATATTTCTCAATTATCTTTTCCCGGAGAATGTTGGATTTAAGGAGGCTGATAATTTCTGACGATAAAGGAGGATTTGGAAGGGATATCCCCGCCAGGCCTCCCAGTTGCTGGGTCAGCGAAGGTAATCCCCCAGCACCTTGGTTTACAATCGGAGTAATTGTTGCAGTTGCCTGGTAGATGTTGGGCATTCGTAGAGAGACAAAGGCAGTAGTGAAAGAACTGACGATGACGATCAAAAGGAGAAGTATCTTTCCGCCCCAGATAACCCGCCAGTAGTCAAGCAGGTTGATTTCATCAGGGTCGGGGTTCATTGCGTTACTTGCGTTTATAGAGTTTATGGCGTTTATGGCGTTTGTTACCTTAAAAAAACGAGAAAGGTGATATTAGGCAATGGGATAACAACGAATAGCATGGCGCAGAGCGCATAGCGAATATTAAAAGGCAATAGGCGAGGGGCAAGAGGTTATAGGAAAATAAGTTATGGGGGTATGCACATCACTCAAGTTCATACAAGATTTTGTGTTTTAGGCCTGGCCGCATTTCGGCGGTTTTCTGTGACCGGGCGGTCCATCTGCGCTGGAGCAGACCCAAATGCCGGCGTGGCATCCAGTGGATCGTC